>JANYEU010000324.1 GCA_025362915.1 Chitinophagaceae bacterium
GCAGGATGGGTGATTCAAAAGATATCATGCCAAATGAACCCTACGATTGTCCACAGAAACCTTCTGGTGGTGGCGAGGATTTTATTTGGAACCCCGATAGCAAACATGTACTTTATGTAACCAAAAAGAAGTTTGGTACGGACTACGCCGTAAGCACCAACACCGATTTGTACGAATATGATATTACCACCGGCACCACAAAGAACCTTACAGAGGGCAATAAGGGCTATGATGTAGATCCTGCATACAATAGTAAAGGTGTGCTCGCATGGTTGCAGATGAAACGCAATGGTTATGAATCGGATAAGCAAGACTTAGTTGTTTCTGATGGAAAGACAACCATCAACCTTACAAAAACATACGACAACATACACGTAGAAGGCTTTAAATGGGCAGAAGATGGCAAGAGTCTGTACTTCTGGGCACCACAAAACGGAACGATACAATTGTTTTCTGTAAACTATCCAACACCGGAGAATGCAATTGTCAACATAAAAAAGATTAGCAAAGGTGATTTTGACATTACAGGTATTGTAGGACAGAAAAAAGACACACTGATAGTATCCCGCACAGACATGAACCACGCTACCGAGTTGTTTACCTTCATCACTACTACGGGAGAGATGAAGCAACTGACGCATGTAAATGATGGCACTTATAAGACGTTATCCATGTGTAAGGTGGAACGCAAATATGTAACCACCACTGATGGTAAAAAGATGTTGGTTTGGGTAATATATCCGCCAGACTTTGATACATCCAAGAAATATCCTACGTTGTTGTATTGCCAAGGAGGACCACAGGTGGCATTGACACAATTTTATTCGTATCGTTGGAATATGCAGCTCATTGCATCGCAAGGATATATTGTAGTGGCACCGTGCAGAAGGGGGATGCCTGGCTTTGGTACTAAATGGAATGAACAGGTAAGCAAGGATTGGGGCGGACAGGTGATAAAAGATTACTTGAGCGCGATAGATGCGGTGAGCATGGAAAAATATGTAGATAAAAGCCGCAGAGGTTGTGTGGGGGCAAGCTTTGGAGGTTTCTCTGTGTATGCACTTGAGGGCTTGCACCAAGGACGGTTTAAAACATTCATAGCACATGATGGCATCTTCGATTTCAGGAGCATGTATGGCACCACCGATGAAATATTCTTTAGTAAATGGGAAAGCGGTGGACACTATTGGGATAAAACCAATGCGGTTGCACAACGTTATTTTGACCAAAGCCCCAGCAACTTTGTAGATAAATGGAATACACCCATACTTATTATTCAAGGCGGAAAAGATTACAGGGTACCACTGGAACAGGCACAACAAGCTTTTCAGGCGGCACAACTAAAAGGAATAAAAAGTAAGTTATTATATCTGCCCGACGAAAACCATTGGGTATTATGTCCGCAAAACGCATTGGTATGGCAAAGGGAATTCTTTAAATGGCTGGATGAAACATTGAAGTAAGAGTGTTTAACCACAAAGAAATTTAACCACAAGGAACACAAGGGGATTTAACCACGAAGAACACAAGGTAAAACAATCTACAGATACTTCTCTTGTAAAATATTTTGGTGGTGGATGTTATGCCCGAAAAGAATATAACAGATGGCATTTACAGTTATTACATTCTTGTTTACCACTCCTATCCTCTTCAGTTGCTCTTCAGTAAAAGAACCCAGTAATATATTAGATGATTGCCTCAATAAAACAAATTCTTCCTTCAAGCTGGCAAGTGTACGATGGCTGGCAGGTGCAAAATCTGCATAACTATTCTCATCAAAACCGTGTAATGGCATGGGTTCATTCCTACTTAAACACAATGCACGATAAGTTAATATCCGCTCAGTATCTATTGTATGTTGTAGCAATTGTTTTACTGTCCATTTACCTTCGGCGTAGCCATAATCTGCCTTTTCTTCTGGAATAGAATTATAAAAAGCAAGCAATGACTGACTATGATTGCTAATCAATTCTGCAATGCTATCTCCTTTTGTAAGATTGATATAATTTTGTTGATAAGATGGCAGGATAATTCCTGTATTAAGTCTGGACATAGTTAATGTGTTTATCTCTTCACTTTCTTAGATTTCCCTCTGCTCATTTCATCGGCAATCATTACCGCTTTATAGGCATTTACCACGCCACCACTACGACATAAATCAGCCATGATAACATGGGTTTCTGTACCCGGAATGGTACAATTAGTGTTCAATACCGTTACCGATTGTTCTATTGCCTGCTTGGTTTGCAAGGCAGTAAGCATTGGATAGTATGATCTTATGAGCGCAGCAATACCCACTACTACAGGTGTTGCCATACTTGTTCCATCAAGAAACCCATACTTATTTCCCCCAGGCAAAGAACTGTATATCATAGAACCGGGTGCAAAAACATCTACCGAACCCTTTCCATAATTACTGAAAGAAGCCACATAATCGTTAATCATAATGGTATCACCACTTGCACCTACGGTGATTACATTATTTGCATGACCGCCCAATAAGAATGTAGTGCTAGGGAAATTATCAGTACTATCTACATTCTTGGCATCATTGCCTGCCGCATGAACCAACAATACATCCTTGGAAGCGGCATACTGAAACGCACTATCCACCCAATATTTCTGCGGAGAAAAGCTTTTACCAAAGCTCATGTTTATAACCTTGGCACCATTATCCACCGCATATCGTATAGCAAGTGCAATATCCTTATCGTATTCATCACCATCTGGCACAGCCCTAATCATCATGATCTTTGCATTATCAGCAATACCATCTATTCCAATGCCGTTGGTACGATCGGCAGCAATAATTCCGCTCACATGTGTACCGTGCAAACTCCCTTGCCCCATAATGTCGGTGTTACCGTAATATCTGTCGTTAAAGTTGGCGTAACTATCTTTTATAACGTTTTTATGTACATCTATAGGCGGTATGTCCCTTTCAATAAGTTCACCTCTTAGTCTTTCCAATTCTACATTCAGTTCTTGCAAGATGGTACTCTTTTTTGTATCCGGACCAAAGGTCAATGCCTTCATTAGTTTAATAAAACCTATCTTGGCTCTCTTCCCGTCGCTCGTTTTCATTTCAAACTTTTCCAATTCTGTCTGGCTATAATCGGTTGTTTTTGCTTCTTTCATAATGATAGAATCCCAATTATTCAGTCTGATTGCTATGCCTCCTAGAACATCTACCTGGTTGCTTGTTTCTGCATTTGGCTCTATTTCATTTGCTGCCTTGTACCATTCCTTATATTGGAACAACTCTATTTTGGAAAGCTTATTGGTATCAACTGCCTTATTTAGGTATAAATCTTTAAACCCATGATAAACCCTTGCTTTCTCCGATGAAGATTTTTCTACTTCAGTGCCATCCTTTCCTCCCAAAAAATTCCATCCATGCACATCATCTACATATCCGTTGCCATCATCATCTATCCCGTTACCCGGAATCTCTTTAATATTAGTCCATAAAACAGCCTTTAGGTCTTCGTGCAACGTATCCAGTCCAGAATCTATTACCCCAACAATTACCGTTTTACTCTTTTTCCCTTTTAAGAAATCATAAGCCTTATTTAAACTGATGCCTGCATATCCATCCTGTTTCAAATCCCTCAAATGCCATCCTTTCACGCTGTCCCTGTCGGCAGAAGGTTGAGAAAAGGAAACAACAGCAATAAAGACGAAAGGGATATATCCCAAAAATCTCACAATAAAATATTTCATACCTACAAAAGTGCGTAAAAGAAACACCTGATACCTTTAAATTATGTTTTTTACAAAAACTTTTTGATGAATGGTTATCAAGTATGGGTAACGGGCAATTGGTTGGAAATATTTATTCAAACAAAAAAGAGCATTTGCAGAATAAATAGCCCATCAAATACGTTATACAAACTTAAAGTATGTCAACTAATAAAATAAACTTCTGATTTAATACAAATACAATTGTAAACATGTATTAATTACCATTCTAGGATGGTATGGTATTGGAATGTGTGTCAAACTAAATTATCGAGTTATGATTTATAATAAATCAATAAAACTTTTACTGGTCTCCATCTACTGCGTCATGGCATTTGTGTCTAAGGGGCAATCCAATTATATGGGCTTTTATGGTACGGTGAATGATTATACCGGGGCATTGAATAATAACCAGTTTACTATGTTTAGGTTTCAATACTATAAACCTGGACCTTCCATCTCTTTGGAACAATACCTTAGCCCCTTCTTTAACCTGATAGAAAATGTATCTTATGATTGGGTGCAATATCAAACGGCCAATAAAGCTTCTGGCGTGGATGCACAGTTTCTTTCGGGCGACCTGATACTTAAATATAAACTGAACAACGGCTATATATTTAGGTCAGATGCAGCAGTGGCACCTTTTATAGAATTTGGCGTGGGGGGTACTTACATTAAATCAAGGCAATACACGTTTGATCATTCGCGGAAAATCATTGAAGATGAAACAAAGTTGAATGCGCTTGCAGGTATTGGTTTTACGTTCAGGATAAACGAGGCGGTAGGTTTTGAAATTGCCAGCAAGGTTTATATGCCCATGCAGAATGGTTGGGACGGGAAGCCGCAGCCAAACAACGATATATGGTCTAACGCAATATACACGCAGGAAAGTGCAGGGTTTGTAATTGCACTAAGAAAAAGACTGGACAGCGACCATGACGGTGTGCCGGATAGTAGGGATGAATGCCCAGGAACCCCATTTGGCGAAC
>JANYEU010000370.1 GCA_025362915.1 Chitinophagaceae bacterium
ATTGAAAAAGCAATAGTAAAAAAAGTAATAAACTATAAGTATTTAAAGGCTTTAGCAGCTTAAGTATATTAGTCTAAAAAAGTATTTAGTGTCATACGATTTCGTTGATGACATAAAAAGTACTTTTTGAACCCATATTGATAAATCGTATGACATAAAAAGAAAATGAAATACAATATCCTGTAGTGGAATCTATTAGTAAATACATGAAGGTTGGGCAGGAGTAATTTATTGGGTTTACGTTCTAAATATATAAGTTTAAACGCTTGATTCGGCAATTATGCGCTACTTTCACTGCTTGAAAAGAATGCAAACTATATTGACTTCAAAAAATTATATTCATAAATTCATCTACTAAATAAAACTATTTTTTATGCCTCCGAAAAAGAAAGATACTGATGCTGAGAAAGCCCCCAAGGCTTCAAAGGCAGTTAAGAAGAAAGAAGTAAAAGAAACAACGGAAGAAATAGCATCCATTACTTCTACAAAAAAATACGAAGAGATTCATTTTGTGGATAGTACGCAGACCGTGTGGAATTATTCGTTGTTTAATGAAGAGGAGGTTAGAAATTTCCAGAATGGTACGCACTATAGCTTGTACAAGGTATTTGGCAATAAGCAAATAACGGTGTTGGATACACCCGGAACTTACTTTGCCGTTTGGGCGCCCAATGCCACGTTTGTTAGTGTACGTGGTTATTTTAATGCATGGAATAAGGAAAGCCATCCACTAAAGGTAAGGTTGGATAGGTCTGGTATTTGGGAAGGGTTTATACCCAATGTATTGCAGGGCGAAGCGTACAAATATCATATTCATGGGTTTAATGGAATACGGGTGGATAAGGCAGACCCATTTGCCCACTTTGCTGAGAAAAGACCATTTACAGCTTCCATCACATGGCAAACAAATTACCAATGGAAGGATGAGGAATGGATGAAAGCCAGAATAAAAAACAATTCTTTAAACTCACCATATTCAGTTTATGAAGTGCATTTGGCAAGCTGGATGCGACCCGATAAAAACAATGAGGAAGAGTATAATACCTACAGTCAAGCAATAGATTTGTTGGTTCCTTATGTAAAGGATATGGGCTTTACACACGTGGAGCTGATGCCTATTAATGAACATCCTTTTGATGGTAGTTGGGGCTATCAGGGCACGGGCTATTTTGCTCCAACAAGTCGCTTTGGAAATCCACAGGACTTTGCCGCTTTGGTAGATGCCTTTCACCAAGCGGGTATTGGTGTGATATTGGATTGGGTGGCTTCGCATTTCCCGTATGATTCACACGGATTGTTTATGTTTGATGGTACCCATACCTACGAATATGCCGATATGCGCAAGGGGTATCATCCGGATTGGAACAGTTATATATTCAATTATAAAAGGGGGGAGGTAAAGAGCTTCCTGATAAGTAGTGCCCGCTTTTGGTGCGACCAATTCCACATGGATGGCATAAGGGTAGACGCGGTAAGTAGTATGTTGCGCTTGGATTATAGCCGTAATGCCGGACAATGGGAGCCCAATGAGTTTGGTGGCAATGGTAACATAGAAGCAATTGCTTTTATAAAGGATTTGAACGAAACATTGTACCGAGATTTTCCAGATATCCAAACCATTGCAGAAGAGGCAACAGATTGGCCGGGAGTTAGTCGCCCTACATTTGAAGGTGGACTAGGTTTTGGCATGAAATGGATGATGGGCTGGATGCATGATACATTGGATTACTTTAAGCTAGATCCTATGTATCGTCAATTTGGACAGGATAAGTTTACCTTCAGCATGGTTTATTTTCAGGACGAAAACTTTATGTTGCCTTTAAGTCATGATGAGGTGGTGCATGGTAAAAGCCCGATGGTATATAAAATGCCTGGCGATGATTGGCAAAAGTTTGCTAACCTGCGCTTGCTATATACTTACATGTTTACCCATCCTGGTGCCAAGTTATTATTTATGGGCGATGAGTTTGCTGCCACAGCAGAATGGAATTATAAGAGTGAACTGCAATGGGATTTGATGCAGTTTCCAAGTCACAGTGGAATGAGGCATTGTGTGCAACAACTAAATAACTTGTACAGATCCGAGCCTGCCTTGTACGAAAAACAATTTAGCACTGATGGCTTTGAATGGGTGGATTTAACCCATCGTGCAGAAGGGATTGTGATATATAAACGAAAAGGGAATGACCCTAAGAATGAAGTAGTGGTGATACTCAACATGACACCAGTTGTACGGAATAACTGGACTATTTATGTTCATAATAAGGCAGAATGGAAGGAGATATTTAATAGTGACCATAAAGATTTCTGTGGAAGTGGCAACGTTTATAACCCCAACATACATGCTGAACTGGTGGATGAACCCTCTAAATGTTACAAACTACATATCCATTTGCCTCCATTGGCAGGTGTGGTTATAAGATAAGAAAATATTGGTTATAAAAAGACGGGCATTTGCCCGTCTTTTTGTTTCTATAAAACTTACGCTCTAAAGAGCTATCTTAGCAAACACAATTATCCATTCAGATGCTCCAACAGATTGCTTTTATTGCCTTGGTTACCATTGCTGTCTATTTATTTTCTAAGAAAATAGGCAGTATAAAAAGGAATATTCTGTTAGGAAAAGAAGAAGACCTCAACAATCAAAAAACACTTCGCTGGAAGAATGTATTACTACTGGCACTCGGTCAGAAAAAGATGTTCAAGAATCCCTTGGTGGCCTGTTTGCATTTGGTTATCTATGCCGGGTTTATCATCATCAATCTAGAAATAATAGAAATAATATTGGATGGCATATTGGGTACCCATCGCCTGTTCCTTCCTTATTTAGGCGTTTTGTATGGCTGGCTAATAAATAGTTTCGAGGCTTTGGCAGTAGGGGTAATTGTTGTTTGTATCATATTTCTTATCAGGCGCAATATCATTAAACTACAACGTTTTGCCAGTAAAGATTTAAACGGATGGCCACGCAGCGATGCCAACTACATATTAATCACGGAGATAGTACTCATGTGCCTGTTCCTAACCATGAATGCCACCGATGCCTTGCTTCATCCACAACAAAGTTTTGTTTGCTCATCCTTATTGCATCCTTTGTTTGCCGGAAGTGGCAGTAATTCGCTAGAGATAATAGAAAGAATATGTTGGTGGGTGCATATTACGGGGATATTGGCTTTCCTTAATTATTTACCCTATTCCAAGCATTTACACATTATACTAGCCTTTCCAAATGCATATTATGCCAGATTGATTCCCGCAGGAAAACTAAACAATATGCCTAGTGTGCAAAACGAAGTATTGTATGCAATGAAGCCCAAGCTCGCTCCTGCAGATGCACCGCCACCGGCAAGATTTGGTGCGAAAGATGTAACAGACCTAAGCTGGAAAAGCCTGCTGGATGCGTATAGCTGCACCGAATGTGGAAGATGTACCAGTGCTTGCCCAGCAAATATGACGGGGAAATTATTGAGTCCAAGAACCATCATGATGAAAACGAGGGATAGGGTAGAAGAGGTGGGAAGGAATATTGATGCCAATAAACAATTTGTGGAGGATGGTAAAAGCCTGCTGCGTGATTATATATCTGAAGAAGAACTGCACGCCTGCACCACTTGTAATGCCTGTGGGGAAGCTTGCCCAGTAAGCATTTCTCCATTGGATATAATTATGGAGCTACGCCGAAACCTGATTATGGAAGAAAGTAGTGCCCCGCAGGAATGGAATGCCACTTTCAGTAACATAGAAAATAACTTTGCTCCATGGAAATTCAGCCCGGAAGAAAGAGGGGCTTGGGCTGCAACGTTTGAATAACCATTTGCTCTGGTGAAGATTAGATCTGACACATTGAAGATTACATACGATACACCAAAGATTATATCCGATACATCAAAGATTATATCTGATACATTGAAGATTATAATAGAAAGAGACTCCTCATAAGTGGCTATATTCTGCAAACCATTAATCAAAATAAGTTCAAATTAATTGTACATATACACCGCACCCCCTTTTAAGGGGTTTTTTATGGGGTTTATTTGAGGCAGTTTTGTACTGTCAATTAAACAAATTGTACCATGAAACAAGCACTTACATCAATAGCATTATTTATCACTTTTATACTGGCAACTGTATCCCTAAAGGCACAGTTCACCTATCAGGATACTTACAAATGGGACGGTGTTCCTACTTATTTGGTTACTTCCGATACGGATTGCAACGCAGCTTTTATTGCCAAGATTGGTCTTACACTTCCTGAAAGAAGGCCTGTTCCAGTTTACAATCCTAGATTGTTGGCCGATGGAAGACCAGAAACAATCACTCTTTCTGCTGATGCGGATGTATGGATCACATTTATTGATGAAGGTGCTTCTTACAGGAATGCCTTGGGATATTATACTTACAAAACTGGGGCACCTCCTACAACTGCTCCTGCCGAAAAAGATATTACCATCATATTTGCCAATGCTTCAAAACCAGGTGCTGGCGGTGGATTGAATACTGGTAGCAAAGTGTATCTGGGTAAGTTTTCTGCCAATACAAGTATTGCATTTGCATTGATAGTTGATGGATGGAATGATGTTAATGTAACCAACAAAAAAGGTATATTGTATGCCAATGCAGCCTTCAATCCTGAAAAAGCAGATTCATTAAAA
>JANYEU010000404.1 GCA_025362915.1 Chitinophagaceae bacterium
CTTTTGAGAATAAAGAATTGTTTGCCAATAACTACCCTGCGGATTTTATTGCCGAAGGGGTTGACCAAACAAGGGGTTGGTTTTATACACTTCATGCAATAGGGTCTTTAATGAAAGATAGCGTTATTGATGTATTGAAAGAAGCAGGTATCCCTTCTGATAAGGTGGATGGCAGGGCTTATAAAGCCGTTGTTTCTAATGGATTGGTGCTGGATAAGAATGGCAACAAGATGAGTAAGCGTTTGGGTAATGTAGTAAACCCATTCGAGACCATTGAAAAATATGGTGCCGATGCTACCCGTTGGTACTTGATAACTAATGCAAGCCCTTGGGATAACCTAAAATTCGATTTGGCAGGAATCCAGGAAGTGCAACGCAAGTTCTTTGGTACATTATATAATACTTATCAATTTTTTGCTTTATACGCCAATGTGGATGGCTTTGCATTTAAGGAAACATATATTCCTCTGGTGGAAAGACCAGAGATTGACCGTTGGATATTGTCTTCATTAAATACCTTGATAAAGAAAGTTACAGAGGCAATGGACGATTATGAGCCTACACAAGCCGGAAGATTGATGGAAGAATTTGTTGATGAGCATTTAAGTAACTGGTATGTGCGCCTTTGTCGTCGCCGGTTCTGGAAAGGAGAATATGAAGGAGATAAGATTGCAGCATATCAAACTCTGTATGAATGTTTGGAAACATTGACAAGATTGATGGCACCTATTTCCCCATTCTTTAGTGATGCGGTATTTAAGAATCTAAATGCTATTACAAATCGTTTTACAGAAGAAAGTGTTCACCATGTATTATTCCCTATTTATAACGAAGCGGTAATAGATACTGATTTGGAAGAACGGATGCAGTTGGCACAAGATACTTCTTCGTTGGTGTTGTCTATCCGTAAGAAAGTAAATATCAAGGTTCGTCAGCCATTGCAAAAAGTGATGGTGCCTGTTCTTAATCCAAAAATGAAAGAACAGTTAGAAAAGATTGAGGACTTGATTAAGGCTGAAGTAAACGTAAAAGAATTTGAATACTTAACGGATACGGAAGGTGTTATCAAGAAAAAGGTAAAGGCAAACTTCAAGGCATTGGGTACAAGGATGGGTGCTAAGATGAAGGCGGTGAATGCTGCCATCATGAACTTTACGCAGCATGAAATTGCTGCCATTGAAAAGGATGGGCAGATTGCATTGTCAATTGATGGAGAGGAAATTATTATACTGATTAATGAGGTGGATATTGCTGCAGAAGACATTCCAGGATGGAGTGTTGCGAGTAAAGGAAGCCTAACGGTTGCTTTAGATGTCATAATTACAGCCGAATTGCAAAGTGAAGGAAATGCAAGGGAACTGGTAAATAGGATACAAAACATCAGAAAAGAGAGCAATTTTGACCTTACAGACCGTATTTCTGTTAAGTTACGCACGAATGTGAATTTGAAAGATAGCATTGAACAATATAAAGAATATATTTGTCGCGAAATTTTGGCAGATTCTGTCCAATGGGTGACAGAATTAAAGGAAGGCATTGAAATTGAAGTAAATGATGAACCGCTGATAATTGAGGTGACAAAAAACGAAAGAAAAAATGGCTACAAGTAAAGGCTCTGCAAATAAAAAACCTCGGGTAGAAAAGCCCGTTGTAAGAAAACCCGTTGGTTATTCAGAAGTTGATATGAACGAGAAATCGCACATACCAATTAAGAAGAAGATTCCCATTCCGGTTCCAAGAAGGTCTGATGAACCAATGAAGGAAGTGAAACTTCCAAAGATTACAACAACATCAAGTGTGGCATATAACCCAGATTATACACCAATGGAAAAGAGAGTAGAAGAACCAAGGTCTAATTCACCTTTGGTAAAATACAGTGATTCTGACCTAAAAGAGTTTAGGGAAATCATTAATAAGAAAATGGATACTGCCAAGAAAGAGTTGGCGTACCTACAAGGGTTGATTACCCGTAAGGATGGCATGGGATCAGATAATGACGATGCCCGCTACATGACCATGGAAGATGGTAGCATGAGTATGGAGCGTGAGCAACTTAGTCAAATGGCTAGCCGTCAGATTAGCTATATCGACCACCTTGAAAAAGCAATCATGCGTATAGAAAACAAAACTTACGGAGTTTGTAGGGTTACAGGTAAGCTAATTGATAAGGCAAGATTGAAAGCTGTGCCACACGCTACCCTTAGTTTGGAAGCTAAACTTGGCTTGGTTAAGGCTAGTGGAGAATAATAAATACAATCATACTTTTATAAAGCTATCTCGCAAGAGATAGCTTTTTTATTTTAAATAGTTTATCAATTCACCAGAATACGGTTTGATTCCTTATTTTAGCTAACAATTAGATCTTAAAAGATATTTTTGTAAGAACAGTCAGTACCCCTGATACATTATTCACCTAAATAATCGGCATTGGAATACCATCCGGAAATTATTGACTTACTATTTTTACAACCCAACCAAATTGCATTGATAAATGCACAAGGTTCCACTACTATTGTTTTTATCCTCATTTCACTTATCTTCCTTACCTACGTAATCAGCGGGGCAGAAGTGGCATTTTTTTCATTAACCCAAAAGGATATCAATCTCCTAAAAACCAAACAGCAAAGTGGTTATAGGCGGGTGGTAAACCTACTCGAAGATCCAAAAGTTTTGTTGGGATGCCTCCTCATCGCCAAATACCTTATCAATATTGCTATCATCATCATAGCAAACATTCTGTTGGGTAGTTTATTAGACCTTGAAAGAATCAATGCCTTTTGGCTGGAAGTGGTTATAAAAATCATTGTAATAACAGGAACACTGGTATTGTTTGGAGAGGTAATGCCCAAGGTGATGGCCGCACAAAACAACATCAGGTTTGCAAAAGACTTGGCGCCCATTATAGAATTTATATTCTTGGTATTTAAAAGGGCAAGCATCTGGTTTGTAAAATATAGCGAGAAGATTGAAAAAAGATTGACTAAAAAGAAAGGAGATTATAATCTTGAAGAGTTGGATCAGGCAATAGACCTTAGCACCGATACCGATGCATCCATAGAGGAGAAGAACATTTTAAGAGGAATTGTGAAATTTGGCAATATCTCTGTAAAGCGGGTAATGAAAACAAGGATTGATGTTCACGGGATTGAAAAAGGAACAGGCTTCCATGACCTAATCAATCAGTTGGGCGATTGGCATTACAGTCGTCTGCCTGTTTATGAAGAAAATCTGGACAAGGTGGTTGGCATGATACACACCAAAGATTTAATTCCCTACATCAATCAAACAAATGATTTCAACTGGCATGTACTATTACGTACGCCCTATTTTGTTCATGAACAGAAGTTGATTGAAGACTTGCTTAAAGAATTTCAAAGTAAAAAGATACACTTTGCCGTGGTGGTGGATGAGTTTGGTGGCACAAGCGGCATCATAACGCTGGAAGATATTTTGGAAGAGGTGATAGGTGAGATAAAAGATGAGTTTGATGAGGAAGAGGTAAACTATACCAAGGAGGACGACAACAACTACATTTTTGAAGGCAAGGTGATGCTGAACGATGTTTGCAAAACCATGCACCTTAGTATTGATATTTTTGATGAAATAAGGGGCGAAAGTGATTCGTTGGCAGGATTGGTGTTGGAACTGATAGGCGCAATTCCGCAAATAGGGCAATTGATAAAGAGTAAACACTTCGACTTTACCGTATTGGAAATAGAAAAAAATCGCCTGCAGAAAATCAAGGTAACCATCAATAAATAAAACCACAAAGCATGATTCCTTGGTTAAGGATTCCATAAAAGATAAAAATGAAAGTAGCATTGGGCAAGGGTTTACAAATAGGAGCGATAGGTTTTTTTGCAATAATTATAATGGTAGCCTCTTTTTCTTGCAACAGTACATTTGTGCCTAAGCCAAGGGGATACTTTGTAATTAATTTACCAAAAAAAGAATACAAGACATTCAACCAACCGGGCTATCCATACACATTCGAGTACCCTGTTTATGCAAACATATTAAAAGACACTACCTTTTTTGGCGAGACTACAGAAAACCCCTGGTGGATTAACGTCGATTTCCCACAGTTCAACAGCCGCATATATGTTAGCTATAAGGAAATAGGCAAGAACAAGTTTGATAAACTGGTAAATGATGCCTTCACGCTTACCAACAAACACACCAGTAAGGCCATTTCTATAGACGATTCTTTGATAAATACCAGCAATAACATACATGGAATATTTTTTAAGGTAGGGGGCAATGTGGCAACTGCAAATCAATTCTTCATTACAGATTCTGTGAAGCATTTTCTTCGCGGTGCCTTATATTTTGATGCTACCCCAAACGAAGATTCATTGGGTGTAGTGAACGATTTTCTGCTGCAAGACATGAAGCACATGATTGGTACCTTTAAATGGAAGTGAGGATTGACTGATTTTAAACACACAAATGATAGCAATAGGCAATAAACTGATAAGTGACGAAATACTGGAAGAACAATTTGTTTGCGACCTTACCAGTTGCAAGGGTGGGTGCTGCGAAGATGGTGATGCGGGTGCGCCACTGGAAGATTGGGAGAAGGATGAGATAGATAAATACCTTGAAATTGTGAAACCATACCTTACCAAAAAAGGATTAAAGGCAATAGAAAAGTCGGGCAAATATGTTTACGACAAAGAATTTGGATGGGTAACGCCTACCATCGATGATGGCTTGTGTGCCTATGGGTATAAAAACGAATTAGGGGTAATACAATGCAGTTTTGAGCAAGCGTACAATGCGGGGCAGATTGGTTGGAAAAAGCCGGTAAGCTGCCACCTTTTTCCTATCAGGGTATCACAAAGCAAACAAGATCCGCATATGGAATACGTAAACTACGAACCAAGAGAAGAGCTTTGTGCTGCCGCTTGTAGCCTTGGTAAAAAATTAAAAGTGCCTGTGTATGTGTTCTTGAAAGAGCCAATAATCAGGAAATATGGCCAAGAGTTTTACAATGCCCTTGAGGCAAGTGCGCAGCATATAAAAAGAGGATAGTCCTATATGCTATAAATATCTTTTTATAGTGGTAAAGAACGTTTAATATCATCGGTTGAATGTGGAAAATGAAACGATTAAAACTAATCGTGCTACTATATAAATACAGTATCTTCGACCGCTCTTAACAAACAGAGCAACACAAGAATATGAGCGACGAATTAGATAGCCCAAAAACAAGTGCGAGTGCACAGGAAAAAAACTATGGTGCCGATAGCATACAGGTTTTAGAAGGATTGGAGGCCGTGCGCAAAAGACCAGCCATGTATATTGGCGATATTGGTGTAAAAGGATTGCACCACTTGGTATATGAAGTGGTAGATAACTCAATAGATGAAGCATTAGCTGGATATTGTAAGAATATATACGTAATCGTTCACGAAGACAATAGTATCAGTGTAAAAGATGATGGTCGTGGTATTCCTACCGCTATGCACTCTAAAGAAAAGAGGAGTGCACTAGAAGTGGTAATGACCGTATTGCACGCTGGTGGTAAGTTTGACAAAGGCTCTTACAAGGTTTCTGGAGGTTTGCATGGTGTGGGTGTAAGTTGCGTAAATGCACTGAGTACTACCCTTCATGTAACTGTAGAACGAGAAGGTAAAATGTATGAGCAAGAGTATCATTGTGGTGCGCCAGCTTATCCTGTAAGAGAAATCGGACTGAGCGAAAGAACTGGTACTACAGTAAGGTTTTGGCCCGATGCATCTATCTTTCAAGAGACTGTTTACAAGCGGGAAATATTAGAAAGTAGATTGAGGGAATTATCTTATTTGAATAGAAAGATAAGCATTACCATTACCGATTTGAGGGAATTGAATGATGATGGCACACCGTATACAGCTTTCTTTTATAGCGAAGGTGGTATTGTAGAGTTTGTGGAAATGCTTGACAGGAACGCAAACCGTACGCCATTCATCCCCATGACACTAAGTGTTGATGGCTATGATGAAGCATCGAATGTGACTGTGGAAGTTGCATTGACTTATAACAATGACTTTAAGGAACACATATTCAGTTATGTAAATAACATCAACACCATCGAAGGCGGTACGCACGTTACTGGTTTTAGAAGGGCATTAACACGTGTGTTTAAAAGCTATGGTGATAAGGAAGGTTTGTTTGAAAGGGCAAAAGTAGAAATAGAAGGGGATGATTTTAGGGAAGGATTGAGTGCAATCATCTCTGTAAAAGTTCCTGAGCCACAGTTTGAAGGTCAGACAAAAACAAAACTAGGTAATAGCGAAGTGAGTGGTATTGTAGATTCTACCGTTGCCAAGGTATTGCAAGCTTATTTGGAAGAAAACCCTAAGGATGCCAAGAATATCATCAATAAAGTAATATTGGCAGCGCAAGCTAGGATGGCGGCTAAGAAAGCACGGGATCTTGTACAACGTAAAACGGTATTGAGTGGTGGTGGATTGCCTGGCAAATTGGCTGATTGTAGCGAACGTGATCCTCAAAAGTGCGAGTTATACCTTGTGGAAGGGGATTCTGCTGGTGGAACCGCCAAGCAAGGACGGGATAGAAGCTATCAAGCCATTTTGCCATTGAGAGGTAAAATCCTGAATGTGGAGAAGGCTATGGAACACAAGATTTATGAGAACGAGGAAATCCGCAATATGTACACCGCACTTGGCGTTACGGTAGGTATTGTTGATGATGCCAAGGCGTTGAACATCAGTAAACTTCGTTATCACAAATTGGTAATCATGACCGATGCCGATGTGGATGGTAGCCACATCGCAACGCTTATTCTTACTTTCATCTTTAGGTATATGAAAGAATTGGTAGAGCAAGGCTATGTATATATTGCGCAGCCTCCTTTGTACCTTTTGAAAAAAGGAAAAGAACAGGTATATGCTTATAATGAAGAACAACGAAAAAACATCATTCAGAAGCTTGGTGGAGCTAACCCTGAAAGTGTAGGCACACAACGCTATAAAGGTTTGGGTGAAATGAATGCAGAACAACTTTGGGAAACCACCATGGATCCTAAGAGAAGAACCCTTAAAAGGGTAACCATTGAGAGTGCTGCAGAGGCGGATAGGGTGTTTAGTATGTTGATGGGAGATGAGGTGGCACCACGTAGGGAATTTATAGAAACGCATGCTAAATATGCGCGAATTGATGTTTAATGCAGGTTTAATCGTAGTAATTATCCCCATAATCGATAATGTGGATTAATTTCTAAAGAAAGATTGTCTGTTTTCCAAAATAATGCGGTAGTTTGTACTACTAATTTTTTTTTTTAACCTTGCCTTATGGAATATTACTATAATAATACTAATATACTAAGGCATCAAATGAGATACAATGGATACAAGTAAAATGATTAAAGCCTATTGTTTGAAAACAAAAGAAAAAGGAGTACCTATGCAGGATGCTGTAATTTCAAAAACATCTAGAGGTGGTTATCTTGCTTCTGGTAATGATGGCAAAGGCAACAAAATGGTTTGTATTATGGCTGAAGCCAAAGCACTGCAGGCTATTGCTGACGGTGTTGCTACAAAAGCGTTTTAAGAGATTGGGTTATTCGTTTTGCAAAGGCTATCTCACTGAGATAGCCTTTTTTTATGTCTTTTATTTAATAACAGTTACCGTTTCGCGCTCCAGCGATATGATTGACGTAAAAACATTGGTCAGCATATCCCCAAAACCAAACTCAGTTTTAACCGTATAGTTCTTTGCATCGCCCGCCAAAACCTGGGGCGATACCTTGTTCATCCGTACCAATCCCCAGAGGGCATACCATTGTTTTTTATGGGTAACAACGCTTTTAGATGCACCCGAACCAGCAATATATACTGCCGAACAGCAAGATGATAATAGGAGTGTTATTAATGAAACAAAAACTATCTTCTCCAAAATTTTCTTCATAAATAAAATAATTATTAACCAGGCTTGTCATCCAAGCCGTGCTACGCAAATAAACCAATTAAACTGAAACTTGGGGTTTAAATTTTTGGCGAATGCCAGTTACAAACTAGTTCGACTAAAACGAAGAAGTGACCAGCTATTGTGGAACACTTGCCGCATGAAGAGATTACTTTTTTAGCGATGGGGCATTTTAATTAGGAAGTAGTTGTTTTTAGTAAAAAGGGTTTAAAAACTATACGATTCGTTTTAAAAATCTATACGATTTTTTTGTACTACCTATATTTGCATTTCATTACTCAAAGAGTAAAGGAACTGGCAGGCGACTCGTTCGCTTACACGCAATGCCTAAAGTTGCGTACCTCACTTACGAAGTGGGTTTTTTTATGCCCTAAGTACTCATTATACCATCTTCTAAAATTCTTTTTGTTGTCATTATCTACACATAAAGCAGTTAATAAAAGTAAGCCTGGCTTCATTTCTCGCAGAATGATTATCAATCAAAGCTGCATCCCGAACTTGCAAATAATAAGGATTTCTAATACCTCTACTCCATAATCATTCCTGTTGGTCAATGCTACAAGTAGCATTACTATGTGTCCTTTCTTAAAAATATTAAGAGGAAAAACTATGTTAACTATGTGCCTATGATACCTATGTGTTAAAGCTTTTACTTCTTCATAAACTTATATAACTAAGAAACCTCCCTACTTAACCTACACCTCTGTGTAAACAACTCAGAGAAACTCTGTGGCAATTTTATTTTCTTCTTCATGCTTCTTCTTATGTCCCCG
>JANYEU010000424.1 GCA_025362915.1 Chitinophagaceae bacterium
CCAATTTTGTGGTTAATGCCGATCCAGCAGTTACTATTACTAATGTTACCCAACCAAGTGCTGGAAACATTGCACAAGCAGCTACCAAAAGCAATGTACAAGCTTTTATTATCAACAATACTTCTAGTTCGTTAGCAACACTAAATACCATAAAAGCGCATTTTACGGGTACATATACAGCTAATGATATTGCTAACTTTAAATTGTTTTACAGTACAACAAATAGCCTATCTGGTGCTACTTCATTTGTAGCTGCTTCAAGTGCCACTACAAATACTTCGCCTACAAATACTGGCAGTGAGAATGTTACTTTTACATTGGGTACTACACTTGCTGCAGGTAATAACTATTTTTGGGTTACAGTAACGCCTGATGCGGCGGCAAATATTGTATCACCTGTATCTACTATCAATGCAACAGCATTGTCTAGTAGCGATTTTAGTTTTGCAACTACCACAGTAACTTTCAATACAATTACTGTAGGTGGAGTACAAACAATTGTACAGGGTTCAACACAGTATATGGATGATATTTCTAATCAACCTTCTGGCACTATCCCTCAAAATGGTAAAAAAGTTACATTGGCTGGTTTTTATATTAATCCTTTTGGCACTACGGTATTTAAAGGTATCAATATATATGGTACTGGTAATGCAACTTCTACAGAAATAACAAACTTGGCTATATACAAGGATGTAGATAATAGCGGTACTTATACAGTTGGTGATGTATTGGTTTCTAATAATACACCAACCTATAGTAGTAGCTCTGCTATGGCATTTACTATGGATCAAACAAAAACTTCAATATCTAGCAAAACACAGTTTATTATTGTTTCTGATATTGCGGATGTTAATGTTTCAACCATAAACCATACTGTTCTAATTTCAATGAACGACCAAGACTTTACAGTTAGTACTTATACACCTTCTGGTAGTTTCAATGGGGCTAATTCATTAAGTATTGTTGCTCCCACTGCAACATCTACTATAACAACAAGCGCTGCTGCTGCTACTATTTCTTCTGTAGCAAATACAACTGGTTCGGCTGTTGCCGCTTATAGTTTTACGTATCATAGTGATAATACAAATACTGGGGCTAATTCATTAATCTCTCAAATTGTAATTACTCAAAGTGGTACAAACACTATTTCTGGTTGGGCTGGCGTAATTTTGGGTGCAACACTTACAGATGATGCTGGTAACTCAATTACAGGTACAGTTGGGGCTTCTTCTATTACTTTTTCTAGCATTCCAACCACGGTTGGTGCATTAGGTAATGTAGCAAATAATACAACCAAAACATATACACTAAATATTTTGTTAAACCCTTCAGTATCTCCATCAACTTTAAAAAATACATTTAGCGGGTCGGTACTTGGCTTCGCACTAACACCTGCTAACGTTACCGTAACAGGTAATGTATTGGCTACTAGTCAATCAAGCATTAATTCTGGTGCTGGTAATGGTGTAATTAGTGTAGTTGGAACTAAACTGGTTTATATAGCTTCACCAGGTTCTGAAAACGTAAATATTACACTTAATCCTTCTGTTACAGTACAAGCGGAAGATGCAAATGGCAACTACGATTTAACGTATAATACTTCAGTATCTATTGCTTCAACTCCTTCTGGTATTTCTGGTACTCTAACTGGATCACCTACTAGTGGGTTGGCTACTTTTGCTAATTTAGTGTTTGGTACAACGGGTTCTTATACTGTTACTGCTACTTCTGGGTCATTAACAAGTGCAGTACAAGCGGGTGTAGTTATAAGTACTAGTCTTTACTTACGTGGTGGTGTTAGTTCTGCTTCATGGGAAGCAACTAACAACTGGGCAATCTCTGCTGCCGCAACTCCATCTGCAAATTGGAGCGATGGTTATGCTGCTGCACTTAACGGTACAGCTACAACTGTTACAGTAGGTAGTGCACATAGTATGCCTAGTCTTTCGTATAATACTACAGGTTACACCGTTACTGGTACCGGCACTTTAACGTTAACTAGTTCTACTCCAGAAATTGACATTAACGGCTCTGGTATAATAGCTTGTCCTTTAACTTCTAGTAGCAATCTTGCTATCAATCAATTAGGTACTTCAGGAACTCTAACAGTTGGTAGTGCTACTGCAACTTCAGCAGCTACCGATTATTATACTGCAAACTTTGGTGGTACTACTACGGTAGGTAGCAATGGTTCTACTTCTTATTTCTCTACTATTGCTTTAAAAGCAAATAATCCATTTGGTTCTAGTGCTTCTAACACACTTATTTGGAATGCTCCATCAGGATCAAATCTTAACTTTACAGGTGCTGAATCTTACACTGCACCAGCTTCTATATTCCCTATTTCTATCGCTAGTAATATTGTACTACCTACAGGAACTGTAGTAACAGTAGGACCAACAGGAGCAAGTGTTTATGGAAACTTAATTAAGTATATGGGTTCTATAAGTGGTAATACAAACGCACTTAATTTCTCTAATACTGTTGGTTATGGTACTTCAGGTAAGGGTAACGTATACTTTGGTGCAAAGAATACTTATACTGGTTCTACTTTAATGTACGGAAACAATGCTTCATTAGTACTTGGTGGTGGTGATAATACCTTACCTTCTGGCTCTGATATCGCATTTTGGACTGGCGCTTCTGGTTACCCTGTAATTGATTTGAGAGGAAGTAATGAAACAGTTTCTTCTATCAACACTGTAGATGTAACTACTACACAAACAGCAACCACACTTCATGGTGAAGGTTTCTTTAACGGTAGTTTAATGTTGCCGAGTTATGCAGTTACAAGTACTTCTGTAACCGTAAAAGCAAGCGATGTAGTTGGATATACAACAAATGGTACTTTGATATTTGGTGCTGGTATTCCTTATGGAACAGTAGTATCAGGAACTGCTTCTGCTACTGTAAGTGGAGATGCTTGTACTGTTTTGACGCTTACACCTCCAAGTGGTAAATCAATCACTGCTTCATTGTTAGCAACTGGTTTCCCTGTTTTTTTCGAAGATCCAAACAACCCTGTTTATAAAACATTGAGTATTGAGGGAACAGGTACAACTGGTGGAAACTTTGGTACAAGTACCACTATCAACCGTACAATTTCTACCTTTAATGCTACAATCAATGGTAAGATTAATTTGGCTTTAACTGTAAACAACAATGCATCTAATGTACTAACCCTAGGTAATGCTAATAGTTATACTGGTACAACTACTGTAACAAGTGGTAAGCTTATTCTTGGTTATGCAAGTGGAAATACGTTGCCTGCTACTAATAGCGCAATAATTAATGGTAATAATGGGGTTTTAGAAATTAAAACTAATCAAACATTGACTAGTCTTTCTATTACTTCTGGTACATTACTAATTGATGCTGGTGCTACTTTAACCATTACAGGTACATTCACAAATACTGGTGGTACTGTTACTAACAATGGTACATTCACTTACAGCAGTTCCACAGCTTTAACTACTGGTGGTACAACTATCAACAACAATGGTACATTCAATGTAACTGCGGCTAACCTAATATTAAATGCAGGTACAATTACTAATGCTGCTAGCAGTACAGTATCTGTTACCAACAATACTATCAATGTAACTGGTGGTGTGCTTAACAATAATGGTGCTTTTGCTGCAACTAGTAATATTACCTCTTCTGGTGGTTATTTAAATTTAAATACTAACCAAACTTTAGGTAATCTGACTATGAGTTCTGGTGGTACAGTAAACATTGCCAACAACACAACAACAACCATCAATGGTACTTTAACGTATGGTGGTGGTGTTGCTAATACTGGTAATTTAACTAATAGTGGAACTATTGCTTATGGAGTTGCTGGAGTATTATCTTATGCAAGTGTTAATACTCACTTTAGTTTTAATAATTCTAATGAGTTTACCTCAGCTAACCCTCCGGTTACATTAACAGTACCTACTGGAGATACTATTCTTTTGGACAATGACTATGTATTCCCAGGAAACCTAGTATTAAATGGATTTATCTCTAGTTTGGGAACTTTCTTAAATCCAAATAAGTTCTCTCTAACAGGTACATCTAAAACAGTTACTGGTAATGGTACTATCGCTGCATTGGGTATTGCTTGTACAGTTTCAGTTCCTGCTGGAAGTAGTTTAAATATTTTGAATAAGTTGGTACTCTCTTCTGGAACATTAACTACTAACAATAATGTTACGCTTAAATCAACTTCAATAGATAGTACAGCTGTTGTAGATGTGGTTGGTTCTGGTTTAGTAAGTGGAAATGTTACTGTAGAACGCTACATTCCTAAGGGTTATAGAGCTTATCGCGATATGGCTCCACAAGTTTATGGTACTGGTAGCATATTTGCAAACTGGCAAGAGAACGGAAGCTTTACAAGCAAGTATGGTATCTTCATTACTGGTACTTCTGCATCAGATGCTAGCAAAACTTACTACAATACGCCAACGGTTAGCACTTCTACTGGTTTTGATTATAGTATTAATGGTGCAAATTCTGCTTATTCATACACCAACATGGTTTTCACACCTATTTCAAATACTAAAACAACTAATCTTGATGCTTTCAGAGGTTACAGAGTATTGGTAAGAGGTGATAGAAGCTTTAATTTAGAATCAACTCCAATATTTCTTAATGCGGGTTCACTATATATGGTTGGTGCAACTACACTTCGTACTACTGGTCAATTAGTTACTGGTACCGTTACTTACAGTGCATCGGGCGTTTCTGGAACTTCAGCTTCTGGTTCTGCTATTAGCTCAACTTTTGGTTTAAAAGATTCAGTTGGTGCTTTCAGCATGATTGCTAACCCTTACGCATCTCCCGTAACTTGGGGTACTGGTACTGCTACAAATAGTGCTTTCTCAACAGTGTATGGTGCATCCTCTAACTTAAATGCAACTTACTGGTATTTAGACCCAACTACATCTAGTCTTGGAAAATACATTGCCTTTAATGCGCTAACTGGTTCTGCAGTTTCTGGCTATAGTTCTACTTCAAGCGTAATATCTACGGGGGTTATTCAAGCTGGTCAAGCTGTTTTTGTACAGTCTCATGCTCTTTCTCCGCAAGTTGTATTTACTGAAGGTGCAAAAGCTGCTACTGTTGCAAGGGCTAAGGTATTTGGTGTAGCCACTCCACTTAGCAAAATATTTGTAAACTTAAAGAAGCTACAAAACAATGCTTACTCAAATGTAGATTATGCTGCGGTTGCTTTCAGCAATCAGTTTAATAACACTACTTATGGTGTTCAAGATGCGTTGAAATTTGGCTCTACAACTGATAATTTGTCAATTTCAGATAAGAGCAAAGCATTAAGCATTGATGGTAGATTGCCAGCAACAACTGCTGATGTGTTACCAATTGCTTTATCTAAATTGAATAATGCTTCTTATCAATTAGAGGTTGATGCTACTAACTACAATGGCTTAACTCCTGTTTTGAAAGATAACTACACAGGAACTGTTACCGATTTAACCATTGGTGTAAACATTATCAACTTTACTGCGGATAGCCTTGTAGCTGCTTCTTTTGCTAACAGGTTCAGTCTTGGCTTTAAACAAGAAACATTGGCTGTGAATAGTATTGTTGCAAGCGCAAGCCTAAACAACAAGATTGCAACCATCAGCTGGAATACAGTAGGAGAGAAGAGTGTATCTAGGTTTGAAGTAGAAAAATCTACCGATGCCAAGGCATTCACCAAGATTGGCCAATCAACTGCGAAGAACACTTCAACTGCATCTTACACAACTACTGATAACAGTGTAACTGCAACTACTTATTACCGCATCAAGGCAATAAGCGAAGTAGGAACAGTTAGTTACAGCAATGTTGCCAAGGTTTCAATTACGAATTACGAATTACCAATTACGCTTTATCCAAATCCAATCCTTGCAGGTAAAACAGTTAATGTTTCATTTAGCAATGTGGCTGCCGGTAAGTATGTAGTAAGTGTTTACAATGTATTGGGACAAAAAGTACAGGAAGCTGCTATCGGACACTTAGGTGGAAGTGCCAGCCATGCAATAACTGTAAACAATACATTAGCTGCCGGTACATACACGGTAACTATCTCACAAGTGGATAGCAATCAAGTGGTTTCTCAAACTAAATTGTCTGTTCAATAAATAAATTTTAGTAAGTGCTGCCATTTGGCGGCACTTACTTTTTTTAATCTTTCAATCAATAAATCATAGTTAAAATGAAACAAGTATTATACAATATCAAACTGATTGGTTTGGCATTAGTAATTGGTGTATGTTTTACAGCCGTTACTGTAAACGCACAAAGTCCTGCTGATGATCCAGGTATCGGTGGTCCAGGTTCTCCGGGTAATGGTCCTTCTGGCGATGGGGGTCCAATAGTTCCTTTTGATAGCAATATGAGCCTTGTGCTGGCTGCATCTGGAATTGCCTTTGCTACCCTTAAACTTAAAAAAGGTGGGTTCTTATTTAGTTAAGCCTCCCTTCAAATTTTTAATTTCAAAGCAACCAGATGGGCTTCTCTGATATAGATTGCTTATCTGGTTGTTTATTCCCATTTGTTTAAATATTAATTAATCATAAAAAAAGAAAAATGAAGAAAATTTCTACACTGTTATTTGTTGTTATTGCCTTGAGTGCCTCCGCACAAAGAACTTTAATCCATTATTGGAATTTTAATGCTGCTCCTGCTGTTACCGACACTTCAGTTCTTTTTAAACCTACATTTACTACTACTGGTGCAAGTTTGAATTATGCAGGTACTGGGGCTGTTACATCTTTCGCTTTTACTACACCAGATTCTACCAATCAAAGATTGCCTGAAACCGATCCAACTACAATGAATTACATTAAGGTGGCTGGTCCTTATGGTCCTTTTACTTGGACCATACCCACAACAGGATTTAAAAACATTATTGTTTCTTTTGCTATTTATTCAAGTAGCAAAGGTTCAAAAATCAATACCATTACCTATACTTTGGATGGTAAGAAATGGGATTCTGCTGGTATGATTATGGTTCATAACGATTATGGATCTGGATCTCTTGTAAGTAAAACCACTACTGGTAAAGGAACTTATATTCTTACTAACTTAACTGGTACCCCAATGGATTCTATTGGTCTAGATTTTTCTAACATACCAGGTGCTAACAACAATCCATTATTTCAAGTTCAAACTACCTTCGATCCTGCTGCCACTGCTGGTAATGACAGGTACAATAACCTAGCAGTTGATGGTATTCCTAGTACGCTTGCACTGTCTTTACAGTCATTTACTGGTTCTATTGCGGGTACTCAGGCTAATTTAAACTGGAATACTTTGAATGAGGTTAATACAAAATCATTCACAATAGAAGCAAGTACCGATAGGGTTAACTTCTCTAAAGTGGGTTCTGTGCCTGCTAAAAACATTGCTGGATTAAACAGTTACAACTTTAATGTTGCTTCTCCAACAGCTACAACTTACTACCGTTTAAAGATTACCGATAAGAATGGTAGTGTTTCTTACAGTTCAATTGTTGTGTTGAATAGTGCTGCTAGTTTTAAACTAAATGTTTTCCCTAATCCGGCTCAGAATGTTTTGAACGTGACGGTAGTAAACAACAAAAACAAAACTGCGTTGGTACAGGTGGTAAATACTTTGGGTAAGGTGGTGAAACAACAGACTGTACAGCTTGTGGTTGGTACAAACAGTGTTTCTTTAGCGATAGATGACTTGGCAAGAGGTAGTTATACTGTTGTGATAAAAGGCGACACCATGCAGCAAAAGCAATTTATTAAGAATTAATTGTAGAATTATTATTCTTGGATAATTTTATACAGAGGCGCAGATAGGCAATTGGTTTATCTGCGCTTTTTGGTGTCCAATACACCGTCAAACTAATTAGTAATGCGGTGGAACTAATAAGAAATATGATAAAACTAATTAGTTTGGCGGCTTGCCTTACCCATAAATCTCCAATAACCCATCAGGAAGGGTAACATATACTTCCCCCTTCTTGCGGTCAATTCTATCTAATGTTTCCTCGTGCAATGGTATTAATGCCTCATTGCCATTGTAGGTTATCTTGAGCAATACCTGATGTGGCTGTTCTATCACTTCCTCTATCTTGCCAATAAATTCTTCCTCATTGTATAGTTTATAGCCCAATAATGAAATGGGACTATCCTTGCCTGCGTGCTTCCTAAAATCTGCATCCAACAGCCATGCCTGCTTGGATATAAGCCTATGTGCACTCTCTTTAGACTTTATTCCTTCCAATAATAAATAACTTTCTTCATTGGTTTTCGCTTTGGAAGATGTAATGAAATAAGGAAGGTAACTGCCCTTTACCTGCTCCAGAAAGATGACTTCCCCAGCTTTAAACACCAACTTCTTACCGAGGCTATGCAATAATATCACTTCGCCGCCCACACCAAAAGTGGCTACTACCCTACCTATATTTATATATTCGTCCATAATTATTATTTTTATTAACCACAAAGAGCACAAGGAAATAAACAGAACGGACACTAAGTTTTATATAAACCCTTTCCTTGTGTTTCCTTGTGAAACCCTTGTGTTCCTTGTGGTTTAACTTTTCTCCATAATATCATTCCAATCATCCAAATCATTTAATCATCGATGTAAAATGATTCAAAATAAGCTTTGCCCTCGCCAATCCAACCACTTCCGCCAACTCTTTCTCAGATTTAAGTTTAATATTCTTAACTGACTTAAACACTTTCAGCAAATCATTTGCCGTCTGTTCGCCAATGCCCTTTATTCCTTCCAATTCATTTTTAAACGTACCCTTACTGCGTTTATTGCGATGGAAGGTAATACCAAAGCGATGCACTTCGTCACGTATCCGCCTAATCAGTTTAAGACTGTCACTATCCCAAGGCAGCTTCTTCGATTCACTATCTCCTGGATAAAATATCTCTTCCTCATTCTTTGCCAAGCCTACCACCGTCATCCTGCCCAATAAATCCAGTTCCTTGATGGCTTCCATGGCGCTGCTTAGTTGCCCTTTGCCTCCATCTATAATCACCAGTTGCGGCAGACTTTGTTCTTCGGCAACCAATCTTTTATACCTACGGAAAACAACTTCCTTCATGGTGGCAAAGTCGTTAATGCCTTCCACCGTCTTCACATTGTAATGTCTGTAATCCTTATTGCTTGGCATTCCATCCCTAAAGCAAACCATGGCACTCACTGGAAAACTACCCTGAAAGTTAGAGTTATCAAAGCATTCTATGTGGACGGGTAGGGTAGGGGTTTGCAAATATTCCTGCAATTCATACAGCACCTTTTTCTTTTCTTCGTCCGACTTTCCTTCCAGATGTAATACTTTCTTTTTGCGTATTTCCTCTTGGTAATAATTCACATTCTTCAAGGAAAGATCTAGCAGTTTCTTTTTATCGCCCGCTTTAGGAACGGTTATCGTTATGCTTTCGTCGGGCAATTTCATCTCAAATGGAAGAATAATTTCCTTACTCAAACTATTAAATCGCTCCCTAAGGTTGCCAATGGCAAATTCCATTACCTCCTCATCTGTTTCATCCAGTTTTACTTCTAGTTGTACAGAATGTGTCTGTATGATTGTACCACCTTGCACCATCAAATAATTTACATAAACCATATTCTCAAACCGAAGCATGGTAAATACATCAAGATTAGATAGGTGTTTACTTACTACCACACTTTTAGATTGATAGTTTTCTAGGTCTTCTATCTTCTTTTTAAGAATCTGCGCCTTCTCAAATTCAAGATTCATGGCGTGTGCCTTCATCTGTTCTGTGTAGCTATTTATTACTGTGGTTAGGTTGCCCTTTAGCATATCCCGCATCTGCTGGATGCTTGCATTATAATCTTCTGCTGTCTGTAATCCTTCGCATGGGCCTTTGCAATTGCCTAAATGGTATTCCAGACAAACCTTAAACTTACCCTTTTTAATGTTTGCATCCGTTAGTGGCAGTTTACAATTACGCAGTGGAATATATTGTTTTATAAAAGTCACCAATTCGCGCACCGTCTCTCTTGAAGTAAAGGGGCCAAGGTATTCTGAGCCATCATTTATCTTTTTACGAGTAAAGAATATCCGCGGAAAAGGTTCTTTTTTTATAACGATGAACGGATAGGTCTTATCATCTTTCAGGTTGATGTTATACCGAGGCTTATATTCTTTTATCAGGGCGTTTTCAAGAAGGAAAGCGTCTTGTTCCGTATCTACAATGGTGAAGGCAAAGTGATGAATCTTTTTTACGAGCTGCCTAGTCTTGAAATTATCAACTGTCTTGGCAAAATAAGACCCCATCCTTTTGCGCAGGTCTTTGGCTTTGCCTACATACAATAACTCATCTTCCTCATTATAGTATTTATAAATCCCTGGTTCGTGAGGGATTGTGTGCGCAATAAGTTGGAATTCCTCTTGTGTCATTGGTAAATTAAAACTGAAAATAAATGCCTAGATAGGGGACTTAACTAGAAGAAGATAATTCTACTTTAAACTAATAACTCATAATTCATAACTACTCCTAGTCATTATTCCAACTTACAAATTGCTGGGTAGAATGTTTAGAACCATCACTTTTTAGCACAGCCCTATTAATTAAAAAGTTCTTACCTCTTTTCCAGTTAAACTGCGTAATGATGGTAGAATCGCTTGTTACTCTTTGCGACCTGATAAAAATAAAATTCACCTTATTGGTTTCCTCATCAACCAATACCTCAATGTCCTGCACATCCAGGTCTTTATTCTTTGTGCTGTAGCTAAAAGTTACGCTTTTAGTACTTAAATCTCGAAAGATATCTTCCTTATAAAAAGGCTTTAATTCCTTGCTTGTGATGTCTTGCGCTAGAAACTCTTGCGCTAATTGCACAAAGGTTGTAGTGGTTACATGAGCCGAATCCCTTTTCTTTTCATCCTGTGTAGTGATGGTGTATAGAAAATAGGGCGTAGTGGTGACATCTTTAATCTCGTTTTGAAGGAATCCCTTTATGTCATAAAAAGTACTAGTGTCGGCAGTTTTCTCCTCAGCTGGTGCTGGGGGTGGTGTGTTATCCTTATTGCTTTTGCACGAAAGGGTAATAATCATTAAAATGAAAACTGCGAATACTATTTTCTTCATGCTACAAAACTATCTAAAGGCAACATATAAAATTGTGAAACTTATTTTCTGGTAAAAGATTGAAAGCTACAAACAACATCATTCGCATAAAAAGACTACCACAATACAGCGTGATAGCCTAAATGTATATGAATCAATACTTGTTAACCAATCTTCTAGGCAAACATCTTTTCCGAATCAATATGAAATCCATCGAAGATACCTACGGGTATCTTATCGCCATGATAGTAAGTGTCACTCAATATGAATTTGTTTTCTATAAGATGAAAAACTTGTATAAACTGATGCGTAGGTGATATAATCCAATATTCCCTCACTCCATTTTCTTCATATAAAGCGTATTTTTCTTTCATTTCCGTTCTTGAATTGCCCGGACTGAGTATTTCAATTATCCAATCGGGGCTTCCAAGACAACCCCGCTTATCAAGCTTGCCTAAATCACAAATCACTGAAATGTCAGGTTGAACTACAGAAAGGATGGATTGGTTGTTGACAGGTTTACGTTTATTTATCAGCCTTACATCAAACGGAGCCGCATATACTTTACAAGGACTATTGACAAGGTAGTTAAATATCTGGTTATAGATAATGCCAAAAACTTCTTGGTGTATTCTCAACGGTGCCGGACTCATCTTATTTACCCAACCCCTTATTAGTTCCACCCTTTCGTCAAACTTCCAGGTAAGATAATCTGCATAAGTATATTGCTTGTTTAAGTCAAGTTGGTTGAAGTCTGTTATCATTATCACTTTTTTCAGTAAATGTAATTCATTTGATTACGACAATACTTTCTTTTCTTTTCAAACCAAGGCTGTAGGACAGTTGTTTTAACTAACCCAAAGGATTACTCTCTAATACGTTACCAACCAGTTCTCGCCTACTTCGACTTTTAAAAATGAAACCGTTTTATTGCAATGTCTGTAGCAACTGTTGAAGAAAATCGAATTGCTCTGGTAATTGATGTTTGATTATTCGCCACATAACCTCATAATCAACGCCAAAATATTCATGTATCAGCACATTCCTGAACTCTTTTATTTTCTTCCACTCAATGTGCACATTGTTATACCGTAATTTTTCTGAAGTTATTGAAGCGGCTTCGCCCAGAATTTCGAAGTTTCTTGTTACGGCATCAACTGTTTTTCTGTCATTGATAAAGCCATTAAAAGATACGTCTCCAATATAGTTGTAAATATTGTTGCAACATTCCACCATGTCTTCAATAAGCAGTGAATCTTCTCTTTTAGGCATATAATAAGTCTTTTTTTATTGCCTCAAAGTATTTAGGTTTTATTGCTTTCCTTGAAACTACTTGTACTTCTTTTGGTTTGAACGTGTTTTTCAGGTCATCTACCAAATCAAAATATTCAAAGCCCAAAGGATAGGAGAAGGAGACCATCACATCTATATCGCTTTCTAGCGTTTGTCCATCTCGACTGTATGAGCCAAACAATGCCAGCTCCGTAACTCCATACTTTTCAATCAGCACAGGCTTTATCTCCTTTAATGTTTCTAAAATGGTATCCTTGTTCATTGGTTACTTTTTGTAAAGATAAAAATAAACCTGTTACGTAAAATGAGCAGTTCCTAATGCGCCGCCAACCAGTTCTCGCCTAAACCTACTTCGGCTTCTACAGGTACACCATTGGGGAGTATCAATGCAGATTTCATTCCTTCCAGTATCAATGGTTTTAATATGTCTATCTCTTCCTTTACGGCATCAAATACCAATTCATCGTGTACCTGCAATATCATCTTCGATTGTAGTTTCTGTTCCTTTATGGCTGCATG
>JANYEU010000425.1 GCA_025362915.1 Chitinophagaceae bacterium
CGTTGGATAATATAAACAACAGGTGTTTGCATCATCATGTTTTTGATTTGGCTTTGATGGAGGAAATATGTAACCATTTTAAACTGGATGTGGTGTTGAAGGAAAGCAGGGTAAAAGACCATATAATTATTGCGAAGACTAGTTAGGGAAATAGATTTTACAAGCGGTTTACTATCAAACAAATGCTTTCCAATACAAGAAACTCGGGTTCCAATACTTGATAAGTGATTTCTAATACATGAAGGAGGATTTCCAATATTAGAAATGTTTCTTCCAATACAAGAAACTCAGGTTCCAATAGTAGATAAGTGAATTCCAATACTTGAAGGAGGGTTTCTAATATTAGAAAGACTCTTTCCGATACAAGAAACTTCAGTTCTAATACAAGAATAACATATTAGGATAAAGAGGAGAGATAGTTTTATCATTAATCAATATACTATCAAACAAACTGTATCTTTCCAAGCGAAGCATAAAATTGGCTTCTATTTTATATCATGCCTAAATTAATTGTAGTATTAATCAGCTGGTCCACCAAAGCACCGCTTTTAATAATTTCATTGGCAGTGAATGTGGTGAGTTTTATGACAAAGAATGTTCTCACTTTCCCAACGCCCGATGTTGCTCTAAGTGACATGACCACAGCCGCAGACCGTTTACAAAAAGCTTACAATAATCGCCTGAATGGCGATGAGGCCAAGCTAGAATACGATAAGGCAACAGATGCTTTAGACGTAATGCTGCACAATGAGGCATTGTATGTAAACGGTATTGCAAAAGGCGATTCTGTCATTATTGCCAAGGCTGGATACAAGGTTACCTCAAATGTTAAAGTTAAGAAAACAGTGACAGCAGCACCTGCCGCCGCGGTGTTGGAAACCAACGCTGGTGGAGGTTTGAAGATTACCATAGAGAAGGTGTTGAATGCGACTTCTTACCTTTTTGTAGTCTTTTTGGGTGAGGTAGGAAGCATTATTATTGGAAAGAATTATGTGCAACCTTCGTTGGCAAATGCCATCGTTATGCCCGATGCAAAACTTAGTGAAAGATTATCGGGCATAACGGCGGGAACAAATGTTACAGTAATTCCATTTGCCAAAAACTCTGCTGGCATTAGCCCAGCCGGGCCATCGATAACGGTTATGGTTAACTAACAAAAAGGCTATCCAATGCATCGGATAGCCTTTTTTGTGCCTATTATTGTACTAGAAACAATTGCAACTTACATGAACATCATCAAGCTATTTACCACCCAACGACCCTCTTTTTTAGCACAACTACTATTGCAACGTGTTTTTAATCCGAGCTTATCTGGATTCAATAAAATAGAATCTTTTTTTGCTGACAAAACAGGGATAGAGATTGGCGGGCCTAGCAATATGTTTAAATCGGGCAGTTTGATGCCCGTTTATCCATTGGCAAAAAAAATAGATGGTTGCAATTTTAGTAGCCATACAGAATGGGAAGGCGAAATAAAGGAAGGCGAAACATACCAATATGAAAGCGGGAAATATGGGCATCAATTTATATGCGATGGGGTGGATGTACCCATTATTCCGAAACATAAATATGAGTTCGTATTATCCTGCAATAATTTGGAACACATAGCCAACCCACTAAAAGCGGTAAATAATTGGATACAATTGTTGCAGCCAGAAGGTGGTGTAATTGTGTTGATATTGCCTAAAAAAGAAGCCAATTTCGATCATCGGCGCCCAACCACCACCTTTCAACATCTGCTGAATGATTATGAAAATAACATTGGCGAAGATGATTTAACAGCATTGGAGGAGGTTTTGAAGTATCACGATTTAAGGTTGGACCCGCTAGCGGGAGGGAAGGAGAATTTTAGAACACGGTCGGAAGATAATTTTAATAACCGCTGCCTACACCATCATGTTTATGACATGAACGTACTGGAAGCTATCTGCAATTATTTTAAACTGGATGTTCTATTTAAAGAAACAAGAGTGACGGATTATATTATTGTTGGCAAAAAATTTAAAGGAATCAATTAAACGGTTTCCCTTTTAAAGAGATAAATGGTTAAAAATGCCAAGACAACCAATGCCTCTGCCATCAATACACTTTGCGTTATAGAGATTACCCCGTTGTTATAAACTGTATTGTAAATAAAAAAACCAAGTGTAATAATGGCGGTTGTTAGTAAAACAATAGTAGCAAAAGCCGTATTTAATTGATGCTTTACCAATAACCAAATAAAGGCAGGCACGTTCAGGCTGATGATAACAATTGTTGCTAACAAATAAAACAAACAAGTATAGAAAATATGGTTGTTGCTTGCCGGAAGATGGAAATAATTAAAGAGATAAGGGGAAATAAAATAGACAACCGCGCAAGCAAGTGCGATACAAGTATAGAATCCGCCAAAAATTAGTAATGCTTTATTCCTGCGTACCCCTTCTTTGGAACAAAATACAGGATAAATACTATTTACAAATACGCCAAGCATAGCCCTAAAAGCAAGAAATATTTTTTCGGCCAATCCATATACCAATACCAGTTCTGTATTTTTTACATATCCAATAAAAATAGTGACACAAGTGTTGGGGCTCATCAATAAAAAACTATTTACAACCAATGGGGCATCTTTTTTAATGATAGTAAAAGATTCTTTAATAGTGGTTGTGGTAAAACCGATTTTAAGGTTGTAACGTTTGCAAAAGTTTTTAAAAAACAGAATGGCCAAGAATGTATTTCCTATCCCTACAAAAGCCATCAGATAGGATAAATTGAACCGAAACCTGATAAAAAGCAATAACAAAAGCAGTAAAAGCAGCCGTGCAAAAAAGTTGGAGATAATGAACAGGTACTCTTTATTGCTACTCATATACATCCAGTAAAAATTGAGGTTATGACCAATAATAAATACATAACAACAAATACTGGCTACCATATTTTGATGAAGCAATGGAATAAAGGAGCACATAATAACCCACGCAATAAACCCAATAGTAAAGACTATGGTCTTTATGCCTAGGTAATGTTCTATATCCTTGATAATGGATGGGGCAGTTGTTTCGTGAATACCCCCCGCAGCAATTGCATTTTTGAGGAAGTTGATATTGGAAGAGTAATCTGAAAAAAGAAGATAGACATTGGCAAAATTTAGCAGCAAAAAAATTGGTGCTACATCGCTTTTATTTTTGAGGTTAATCAATATTGCAACAATAGCTATCGGGAAAAAAGAATTGAATATTTGAGAGTAAAAAATCCGTAGGAATTTTTTCATACCGAGAATTGCGAGATAAAATAAGGCTCGAATATAGGCATTTGAATTTTATAGTTTCCTAAATAGAAGCTTCCAAATTAGAAACTAGTATGAGTTTTTTTAAGCATAATTTAAATAAACATTACCTCCATTAGGGCAAAAGAGTTATACTTGCAGTCAATAATCAGAAAATACATCTAAATGAAGAAAGCACTTATTACCGGAATCACAGGTCAGGATGGTTCTTATTTGGCAGAACTTCTTCTTAAAAAAGGGTATGAAGTTCACGGCATCAAACGTCGTAGTTCACTTTTTAATACCGGTAGGATAGACCATTTCTATCAAGATCCACATATCCCGGATCGTAATCTGGTATTGCATCATGGTGATTTGACAGATAGTACCAATTTGATACGTATTATTCAAGAGGTGCAACCTGATGAAATATATAACCTTGCGGCAATGAGTCATGTGCACGTAAGTTTTGAAGAACCAGAATATACAGCCAATGCGGATGGTATTGGTACTTTACGGATATTGGAAGCAGTGCGTTTGCTGGGATTAATAAAGAAAACAAAAGTTTATCAAGCTTCAACATCTGAGCTTTATGGATTGGTGCAAGCCGTTCCACAAAGTGAAACTACCCCTTTCTATCCGCGTAGCCCTTATGCGGTTGCTAAGATGTATGCCTACTGGATTACGGTAAACTATCGTGAGGCTTATGGAATGTATGCCTGTAATGGTATTTTATTTAACCATGAAAGCCCTGTAAGAGGAGAAACTTTTGTAACTAGAAAGATTACCCGTGCTGTAGCAAAAATTGCTTTAGGTATGCAAGACACAGTTTATTTGGGAAACATGAATTCTAAAAGAGACTGGGGTCATGCTAAGGATTATGTAGAAGGAATGTATTTGATTCTACAACAAGAAACTCCAGAGGATTATGTATTGGCTACTGGGGTTACCACTGAAATAAGAGAGTTTGTGCGGATGGCATTTGCGGAAGTAGGTATAGAAGTAGGATTTAAAGGTGAAGCAGAAGCTGAAGAAGGTTTTGTGGTAGCTGTTCATGGTGATTATAACTTGCCAATAGGTAAAACTGTGGTAAAAGTGGATCCTCACTATTATCGTCCTACAGAGGTTGACTTATTGATAGGCGATCCAACTAAGGCAAATGAGAAACTAGGATGGAAGCATACCTACGATTTACCAATGCTGGTGAAGGAAATGGTTGCAAGTGATTTAGATATCTTTAAAAAAGAAA
>JANYEU010000449.1 GCA_025362915.1 Chitinophagaceae bacterium
TGATAAAAGTAGAATAAGAAGTATTATCTACAAGGCTAAGGGCTTTATTAAGGTCGGGTATAATTACATTATTAATTACCGAATCAGCATTAGTTCTAGCCAAATTGGGAGTGGAATCAATTGACTCATAAGGGGCAAGCCGCAAGGGTACATCGCCCCAAACCCTTACTGCCCAGAAATACATGAAAGCACGTGCGCCATAAGCCTGTGCCAAGTAATTGTTGGTTTGCACCTGTGTAAGACCACTTATGTTGGGTATGTATTTAATGGCAAGATTGGCGCGGAGGATGGTATTGTAAATGTTTCCCCAATCGGCAGAAGCATCTGTAGAATTCAATCCATTCAATGCAACGTCTATTTGGTTTTCGCCAGTGCCACCATAAGTGAAGTTATCAGAACGTGCATCGCCCCATTCTATAAATGCGGACGAAAATACATTTTGCATTCCTGCATAAATAGAAGCCGTACCCGTTGAGGCATCTTGAGGGGTTTGCCAAAAAGCTGATGTAGGCAAACTGGATATTGGCTGCTGGTTCAATTGTTTATTACACCCTGCAAAAGCCAATGTAGAAGTAATGATTGTAGTATATATGAATAATCTTTTCATCAGTATATTATTAAAATGTTACGTTAAGTCCTAATCCTAATTCTTTCTTTTTGGGATAGCGTCCCACATCATTACCCGGTGTAAGTGCACTGGACAAAGACATTTCTGGATCGTAGCTGGAGTACTTGGTCCAAGTGGCAATGTTGTTTGCATAAACATATATACCTACAGCACTTATCTTTAGTTTTGATAACTTGATGCGTGGCACTTGGTAAGTAAGCCTGATATTACGGAACCGGATAAAAGAAGCATCTTCTATGTAGGCACTGCTACCATTACGTCCATTGTCAAGACCAGAGTTAAGGCTCGTCCTAGGATAGATTGTTGCATCACCTTCCTTTACCCAAGCACCACGAATGTATGTTGGATCGGGCATTGTATTTACCGCATTGTTGGCATCTTGGTCAGCTTTTAAACCATTGTATAATTGGTTGCCCCAACTGATGTAGAAGTTGAAGGTGAGGGTAAATTGTTTGTAGGTAAATGTATTTCCTATGTCTCCAGTCCAATTAGGTATTGCATTACCCAATATCACGCGATCATTATCATCTATCACACTATCTTTCCTTGTATTTTGCCAGATTACATCACCTCCCTGAAAAGCAAAACCATTATAGGTAAGGGCATTTACTGTTCCTGTGTAGGGCTTGCCATCTAGTGTATAACCAGAAACTGCCCCATTGGAAACAACTGGTGTCAGGCGAGTCCAATCTGTAGAATAAGCATTTGATTTGTTATAAGCATAAACACCTAAGGATTTATAACCGTAGAAATCTCCAAGATGTCCACCTACAGATACTTTCCATAAGTTAGGATTGCCCGGTAGCATATCTGTACCATGGTATAATTGAAGTACCTTATTCTTATTAAAAGACATATTGTAAGTAATGTTCCAAGAGAAGTTTTTGTTTCTGATTGGATTAGCGTTAATCAATAACTCAACACCCGTATTCCTAATAGAGCCAACGTTTACTTCCGATGTTTGATAGCCCGTATTTTTAGATAATGGGGCACTATACAAAAGCTTGCTGGTTGTTTTATTATACACATCTACCGATACGTTCAACTTGCCTTTAAGCATCGCCAAATCGGCACCGATATTTAACTGTTCAGTAGATTCCCAACTAAGTTTCTTATTTCCCAATGCACTATTAGGGGCAACACCTGATATGCCACCATAAAAATCATTTCCAATAACATATTGATTTATATAGGTATAGGGGCCAATCCTATCATTACCTGTAAGACCATAACTTACCCGTAGTTTGCCATCATCCAAGTATTTCTTACTCCAATTCATGAAAGATTCATCCGAGAAACGCCATCCAACAGAAGCTGATGGGAAATAACCCCACCTATTTTCAGGGGCAAACCTAGAGGAAGCATCAGCCCGCATGGTGGCATTAATCAGGTATTTACCAAGATAAGAATATCCAACCCTTCCATAAATGGAATTAGAAAAACTACGGTCTTGATATGTTTTGGAAGGCAAGACAACCTGCGCAGAATTGAGTGTTAGTACAGATTCACTGACTAGATTCGTGCCGGATTGATAAGAATTCTGGTTATACCCCTGATCGGCACTTACTCCCAAAACGGCAGAGATGTTGTGCTTTTGAGCCAATGTTTTTGCGTAGTTAAAATAGCCTTGCACTTGCCAATAGGTAGTAAGGTTTAAACTATCGCCAATAGTATTAATCGGTGGAGTTACATTGCTTAACAAATTTGGCGCAAAGCTTAGGTTATGCGTATTTTTTACTGATACGTTTGCATCCACCGTAAACTTTAAGTCTTTGGTGAAGTTGTAACTCAAATAATTGTACAGGCTTGCATCATAAATCTGGAAGTTATTCTTTCTTAATAATGCAT
>JANYEU010000456.1 GCA_025362915.1 Chitinophagaceae bacterium
TGGTGGAACGATGTTTCGCATGGCTTGACAAATGCAGGAGACTTTGGAAGAACTGTGAACGCAAACTCAATACAAGCCTACAATTCATGGTACTCGCATTTATCGCCATCCTACTCAGAAGATTATGAACAGGTTCTTAGACTCTCGACTTTCAACTTTCAACTTTCAACTTTCGGTTTATCAATTATCAATTACATTTGCGCCCCCGAAAGGGTTAAAACGATTAATTTAAGTTGAATAAACAGGCATTATGAAGATTATGAAGTTCGGCGGTACCAGTGTTGGTAAGCCAGAAAGAATGCATCAGGTGGCTCAGTTGATTACAAAAACCAACGAGCCTAAAATAGTGGTATTGAGTGCGTTGAGTGGCACTACCAATTCGTTGGTGGGCATTAGCGACTTGTTGGCGGCCAACAATAAAGAAGGTGCAAAGGCGTCTATCGATAAGCTGGAAGCGCATTACAGGGATTTCGTGTTGCTATTGTCCAACACCGGGGAAGGTCGCAAGAAGGCGAATGACATCGTAAGCGAACACTTCGAATTCTTAAATATCATCCTTCGCATTTCTTTCAGCGAAGCATTAAATAAGGATATTCTTGCCCAAGGCGAGTTATTGAGTACAAAGCTATTTTGTGTCTTCTTGGAGGAGCAAAACATTGCGCATGTATTTTTGCCAGCATTAGACTTTATGACAATTGATGCAAATGGAGAACCTCAATTGGCTAGCATTAAAGAGAAACTAACAGAGATACTTGCTGGATTTGAGGGAACGAAATTATTCATCACACAAGGATATATCTGTCGCAATGCAAGGGGTGAAGTTGATAACCTAAAACGTGGTGGTAGCGATTATACGGCTTCGTTAATTGCTGCGGCAATACAGGCAACTGTTTGTGAAATTTGGACGGACATTGATGGTATGCACAACAACGACCCTAGGGTTGTGGACAAGACAATGCCCATTAAACAAATATCTTTTGAAGAAGCTGCTGAATTGGCTTATTTCGGTGCGAAGATTTTGCATCCTACCTGTATTTGGCCAGCGCAACAAACCAATGTTCCGGTAAAATTGCTGAACACCATGCAGCCCGAAGCTGAAGGCACTGTTATTACCGAGGAAGCGGGAAGCATTGGCGTAAAAGCTGTTGCAGCTAAGGACGGCATCATTGCCATCAGGATTAAGAGTAGCAGAATGCTATTGGCGTATGGTTTCTTGCGGAAAGTATTTGAAGTGTTTGAGAAATATCGTACCAGCATTGATGTGGTAACTACTTCCGAAGTGGCAGTTTCTGTAACAATAGATACCGATACCTTCTTGAAAGAGATTGTAGAAGAACTAGAACAGTTTGGTAGTGTAGAGGTTGATAATAACCAAACAATCATATCTGTGGTGGGTAACGAAATTGCTAGGACAGAACATGTTTTGCAACAATTCTTTACCTCCATTGCCGATGTGCCTGTGCGAATGGTAAGCTATGGTGGCAGCCATCACAATATAACTATTTTAGTGCCGGGTGATTATAAGATTAAGGCCCTTCAATTACTGAATAAAGGATTGTTTGGATTGTAATGGCAATAATAACAATAGAAAAGCTGAGGTATTTTATTACTTCGGCTTTTTTTATGCAATCAATCCTACTGTTTTACCATAGTAGTAAGTGCTAAACAATATCTTCGCTGCACTTTTGAGCTTTTTAAATCATTTGATTAGAACATAGATTATGGCTGGAATATTAGACTTGGTTGGAAATACCCCGATGGTGGAACTGAAACACGTAACGGTAAATAGGAACGTACAGATATTTGCCAAACTGGAAGGAAATAACCCCGGCGGAAGCGTGAAAGACAGGGCAGCTTATGGGATGATAAAGGGAGCCTTGGATAGAGGCGAGATAAAGCCCGGCGATAAATTGATAGAAGCCACAAGTGGCAATACAGGTATTGCATTGGCATTGATAGCGAGTCTTTTTAATATTGAAATAGAACTGGTAATGCCCGAAGATGCAACACGGGAAAGGGTTTTGGCAATGCAGGCATTTGGTGCCAAGGTTACACTTACCCCAAAGGAAGGTTCTATGGAAGCTGCGATAGACTATGCCAATAGCAAGGTTGCACAGGGTGGTTATGTAATGCTGAACCAGTTTGGCAATGAGGATAACCCTAAGATGCACTACAAAACCACCGGACCCGAAATATGGAAGGATACTGCGGGTAAGGTTACACATTTTGTATCTTCCATGGGCACTACCGGTACAATTATGGGCGTTTCCAGATACTTGAAAGAACAGAATAAGGCGGTGCAGATAGTTGGCTGCCAACCTTCGGATGGTAGCCGTATTCCAGGCATACGTAAGTGGCCGGAAGCTTATCTGCCTACCATCTTCCATAAAGAAAACATAGACCGAACGATAGAATTAGGTGAAGCCGACGCAAGAATCATGGCAAAACGCCTTGCCAAAGAAGAAGGAATATTTGCAGGCATGAGTAGTGGCGGTTGCGTTCATGCAGCCATAGAACTAAGCAAAGAACTAACCGAAGGCGTTATTGTTTGCATCATCTGCGATAGGGGCGATAGATACCTTTCTTCCGACTTATTTGAATAATAGCTTGGTAAACATATAAAACGCTGGAACGAAACAAAGTTGGTAGAATGCGCCAGCAGGGGGGTTAATACTCAACCTTATCTGAAATAGGACACTTTAACATTTTTGGAAATTTTCGTTGCAAAAAATTAAGGTATGATTCACGAATTTCTCCTCTGGGGATTAAATAACAATTAATGGAATCCCTCAAACAAAAACAATTTCCTTCTAATTCCCATTTTTGGTTTTTGTCATTTACTAATGTAATAATATAACTGCGTGAAAAAATTATATGCTCCCTTTTAAGTACCTCTAATGCTCTTGTAATAGTATCCAATTCTTTCTTGTCAGCAATAGTCAAACTGTCATAATTCAAGGTTTTATGACTATAAACGTTCTCGCTTTCAATTAACGCATATCTATATTTTTCCTTTTGTTTACAAGAGAAAAAGAACAAAAGGAAAAACATTATGGATACCCTACATAAACTTTTTTTCATCGCCTTTTTTATTTGTTGATTTATCATAGAAAGCATCAGAAAAAGACTTATCCCCCATTGGCAAGCCTCCCCACTACGTCACCGTGTTTGCAAATCTCCCTATTTGCAGTCAAATAACCAATACATTTTATAGCATCTTTCCCGCTACACACCTAACTTGCTACCATCTTCGCTGCTGCCGCAGTGCCTAGTTTATCGCTATGCTCTTTACCGCTTGGCACTAAATATCCTGCGCAAGCATCTGCACGTCCCCACGTTTAGCATCAATAATGGTAATAGTTGGCTACTAACGGGTTTGCCTTTCGCTGTATTTTTCTTACGGGTTGCATTTCTACACCTGTATCAGGTTTAAAACTGTTCTATTCTGTTTATTTTTAAGTTCGTTCAAACTTATTTTGGCGAGAAAATAAATTGTTTTGCCTCCAAAATAAATTATTTCGGTGCGATAAATAGGATTGCAATTGACACAGTTTAAATTACATTCCCCGGGTAGTAATACTTTATACGCTCATGTTTAATGATTAATCGCTCATCATTCATCATTAGAAAGCCGTTCTATGGGTATGCCAAACCAGTTGGTGTTGTTTAGCAGGTGTTCGCCCTTCATTACTAGCGATAGGGCACCTACCTTACAATTGTTTTCTATTTTAGTGTTGTATAGTACTACACTTCCTGCCCCAATGCTGCTTCTTTCGCCAATATCCACTTTGCCTATCTTCATCACCCTGTCTTCAAATAAGTGTGTTTGTGGTCCTGAGAAGGTGTTGAACGCGCAATCATCCCCCAGCGTTACCATGTCAAACTCGGTAATGTCGGCCGTGTTCAGCCATACCCTTTTGCCCACTTTTACGCCCATCAATCTAAACAAGAATGGAAGAAACGGCGTGCCTTCTAAATTGGTTAATAGAAAGGGTGTTGCCAATGCCTCAAATATGGAAGTGATGGCTTCTGTGCGCCATACCTGCCACGTCCACATGGGGTATTGTTCCTCTTTATACTTTCCTATAAATACCCATTTAAGTATCAAACAGAACAAAAAAGACGGAATGGATACAATGCCTATGTAGTAAAAAGGAAACTGGAGGGCAATCAGCAAAATGTTATCGTCGGACGTTAACAGATCGTGGGCATAGGCAATAAACAGCAATCCTAAAGATAGTGTAACCGTTTCAGGTACCAGAATTCGCATAAACTCTATAAAAGTACGCATAGCCCTTCTCTTGAAACTAGGTTTATAAGTAAGCCAATCTGGATAGATATTTCCAGTAACCCTGCGGGGAAGCCTCACTGCGGGCGAACCAAACCAATCGGAAGGTTCATTATCTGAAATAGGATTCTTTAATGGTGGAATGGAGGTAACGCCAATTAGTTTATTATCGCCCAGATGATACCCTTGCGGAATAAGTGCGCTATTGCCCACAAAGCTTTTATTGCCAATGATGGTCTTTTCTATAATAATCTCTTGGTTCCGGATGTCTGTTTCGCCAATAACGGCGGCGTCTGCTATAAACGATTCATCGCCTATCTCCAGCAGATGATGGGTAACATTGCTGGCATTGGAAATCTCTGTGTTCTTACCAACCTTAGCACCCAAAGCCCTGTACAAGCTAGGGATAAACAGGGTGGCAAAAATGGGTCTGAGTACATTGAGCGAAAGGGAAAACATCTGGTCCAGAAACCATTTCCACACATAAGTATGGCTATAAACAGAGTATGTTCCTTCCTTGATCCTTCCTTTTAAAAGTTTAGAAAGAACAATCATTTCTGCAATAAACAATAGTATGTACGACAAGGCAAACAGAGGCGTTGTTATTAGGTAATAGAAGGAATAATCATCGGCTTGGTCATCAAGGTAATGCAATCCAATGATGGTTGGTATGATAGGGATCATCACCAATGTGGGTATCAGGAAAACCAATCCAGAGAAAAACAGTTTATACCTAAACCGCTTTGCTTTTGATACTGGTTTATACGCCACATCTTCTTGTTTTCTCTCCACCAATCTGGCAGGACTTCCTTCCCAAATACTATTCTTGGGCATGGTCAATCCAAGACCGAGGCAAGATAAATCCTTTAGTTCACTACCCTCTTCCATCACGCATCCCCCATTCACGATACAGCTTGTGCCAAGGTGACAATTATCTTTTAAGGTGATGGTCCTGAACTTAATCAGCCCATCTTCCACCCACACATTATTTAATATCACGTTGGCACTAATAGTCACGTTCTTTCCTATTGTGATAAGGTCGGGCGCACCAAATCCAAAGTTGCTAAGTTGAGAATCCTTACCTGTTTTTATCCCTATAAGCTTCATCAAGAAAGGATAAAGGGGCGAAGAGCCGAAGGTATCCAACGGAATAAGACTTACAAGGTGATTATTGATCCACCATTTAAAGTAATAAGCCCCCCACAGCGGATAATCGCCCTCCTTGAACTTGCCAATGAATATTTTCTTGATGATAACAGATACGATGGTAATAAATGGCGGCACCATACACAGCAAGCCAATGGAGGTTAGGATGGGGATTGTGTAGCCTTCAACCTCCTGTGCAACAATGTAGTAGCCGAGGTAGGGAACGAATACCTGCGCGGCCTGTAGTCCGAAGAGAAATATCAGGACAATGGCCTGAAAAAAACCACAGAGCCAATATCTTAATTTTGGGATAGGATGAAATGTTTGCGTATCTTGTTTTTTGGTAGTGTATTTCTCATTAATCCAATAGCTGATAATACCTTCTATGGTTCTTTTTTGGTAAATATCTATGATGGATATATTCTCCAATCCGGCTATCTCCCTAATCTCCGAAACAAATACTGCCGCCAACATGGAATGCCCACCCAAATCGTTAAAGAAATCACTATCTTTCTTGATAACCTGTCCCGGAAAAGTGGTTGCCAATCGTTTTATGATACTCTCTGCAATGGTATTGCCTGCATACTGGCTGAGTATTTCTTCATTCAGGTTTGTATCTTCTGTTGTTGCCACCACCCATTCTGGCAAAGCCTTTCTATCTACTTTTCCACTAGGCAACCATTTAAAGTCAGTCACTTTCATGAAATAACTAGGCACCATATAGGTAGGAAGCAGTTCTGCCATCTTTTCGCGCAGCACCCTTTCGTCCACATTTGGTTCATTATCGTTGGGAATATAGTATGCCACAATATTATCCATATTGCGGATGTTCTTTACCCCGATAGCTCCCGTTTTAATGGATGGAATATTATTCAACACCACTTCTATCTCGCCCAATTCCACCCGGTAACCCCTAATCTTCACTTGGTCGTCCTTGCGCCCAATCACCTTAAAGCGTCCATCTTCCGTCATCGTTCCCTTATCCCCCGACAAATAAATTCTATCTCCAGGTAAATCATGCAATGACTCTGGTTTAGGTAAGAAAACCTTGGCATTCAGTTCGGGTTTATTAATATAGCCATCGCTTAGGCTGATGCCGCTTAGTACGATCTCGCCTTCTTCGCCAATAAGCACTGGCTCCAGCTTTTCATTTACCACCGCCATTCCATAGTTGGGTAATGGGTAGCCAATGGATATTTCATCATCGGCCCTTAGCTCTATAAAAGTAGCGGAAACCGTAGTTTCGGTAGGACCATAGCTATTAAAGAATTGCAAAGGAAGGCTGCCCCACTTCTTCAATACATTGGGTTTGCAGGCTTCGCCACCAGAATTAATCAAGCGTAGCGTAGGAATATTTGTATCCAATAAAGCCAGCAAGCTAGGCACCGCATGAAGCACTGTAACCTTGTTTTTATTCAAGAAATGATGGAGTGTATCCAACGATTTAGCAGTAGATGCATCTGCAATACATATTTCTGCACCAACAAAAAGGCTAATCCAGTTTTCCTCAAACCACATATCAAACGAATCGGAGAAACCTTGGTATACAATATCTGTTGCCTTAATCTTCAATATCGAATTCTCTGCACGCACCAGATGACTAATCTGTTTATGCTTAATGGGTATGCCTTTTGGCGTACCCGTAGTGCCAGAAGTGAAGATGATATAGGCATAATTATCAGGGCTAGCGTAGTTGATGCCCACATAATTGGCAATTGGTTTAGTTAGCGTTACACTAACAGTAATCAACGGAGTTGGTAATGCCATATCGCAGAAACAAAACGTGGCATCCACATCTGCCAACACATTTTTTACCCTATCAATGGGTGTTTCTCTATCAAAAGGAATGTAACCTGCTCCAGCTTTCAATGCACCAAGAGAGGCAATAAGTATTTCGTATCCACGTGGCAGGTAAATGCCCACAATCTGCCCGGGTTTCAACCCTTTTTCTATCAGACTTCCTGCAACTGCATCACTATATTCATCCAGTTCCCTATAAGTAAAAGATTGTCCATTGAAGGTGAGGGCAGTCTTGCTGCCAAATTGCTGAACCGAGTCTTTGAATATTTGTATCAGCGTTTCGTTCCGCAGAAAAGATTCGTTAGTATTTGGAAAACTGATGCTTTCGTCAATCATAGTCATAAAATGTTATTTTCTTGTAGGGTGCCAACCCTTATAGGGTTCAAAACCCTGTAAAGGTTTTATTTGTTGAGATTGTTTTGGCAAATAGATGCTTTTATTTATCAAACGATTAATAAAAGTATTCTTTTGTGAAAATATTTAGAAGTTGGGGGGCAATATGCTATTGGCTTTTAGCTTTAATCTTCTCCATAATCTTCGTTTCATTTCGTCCGTAGTAGAAGTCTAACCAAAAAGCAAGGATTGTGGTATAAACCCTGATATTCGTTAAAATGATGTTGCTGAACTCAAGGATATTGTTGCTGAACTCGGAAATATCATTGCTGAACTGAAAGATATAATCGCTGAACTCGGAAATATCATTGCTGAACTGAAAGATATTGTTGCTGAACTCGGAAATATCATTGCTGAACTGAAAAATATTGTTGCTGAACTCGGAAATATCATTGCTGAACTGAAAAATATAATCGCTGACCTTGAAAACATCATTGCTGAACTGAAAGATATAATCGCTGACCTTGAAAATATCATTGCTGAACTGAAAGATAAATTGTGTGAGATACTATTAACCCTCATAGGATTTGAAATCCTATAAGGGTTTGCAATATGAGGCAGGCGCAAAACAAAAAGCCCCAAGAAAACAAATCCTTGGGGCTTTTGTATTAAAACCAACCATTTCAAATACTACAAAGTCTTCAAAACGTCGTTCATATTCCTTACAGCAGCAGCACTCTTATCAAAAGCAGCTTGTTCTGTTTCGTTCAATTTGTAATCGATAATCTTTTCAACACCATTCTTGCCAATAATTACCGGAACACCTAAGCAAATATCGCTTTGTCCGTATTCACCATCAAGGGCAACACAGCAAGAGAACAATTTCTTCTCATCACGCACTATCGCTTCTACCAAAGCAGCACCGGCAGCACCTGGCGCATACCAGGCAGAAGTACCAATCAATTTAGTTAGTGTAGCACCACCCACCATTGTATCGGCAACCACTTTTTGTTGTTGTTCTTCAGTTAAGAAATCGGTAACAGGAGCACTGTTCCAAGTTGCATAACGTATCAAAGGAATCATGGTAGTATCTCCATGACCGCCAACAACTATTGCATTCAAATCTGAAGCATTAGCACCCAAGGCAGCACTTAAATAACATTTAAAACGTGCACTATCCAAGATGCCACCCATACCTATAATCTTGTTTTTGGCCAAACCAGTGCTTTGTAAGGCAAGGTAAGTCATGGTATCCATTGGATTGGATATAACAATGATGATAGCCTCAGGAGAATATTTTAATATATTTTCAGCAACGCTTTTCACGATGCCAGCATTTACGCCAATCAATTCTTCACGCGTCATACCTGGTTTACGGGGCAAACCAGAAGTGATAACCACCACATCGCTGCCGGCAGTTTTAGAATAATCGTTTGTTGAACCTGTTATCTTGGTGTCGAAACCTAAAAGGGCGGCTGTTTGGGTCATATCCAATGCCTTGCCTTCTGCAAAACCTTCACGGATATCAAGCAAAACCAACTCAGTTGCCAACTCTTTGCGGGCAATATTGTCGGCACATGTTGCGCCTACTGCACCCGCGCCTACTACTGTAACTTTCATAACGCAATGTTTATTTAATTAAAATTTAATTTTTCGCCGCAAATGTAACCCTCATTTACTTGGGGTTATGCTTTTTTTTGCTTTTTTTCTCGATTACGATTTCGGCTGGTTTGGCATTTACCAATTGTATTAATTCGTGCATGTTTGCGCCCTGGTCGTATGCTTTTGCAAAGTTCTTGTGCGTATCATAAACTGCCATGAAAGGCGTGTATTTTACATCATAATAAACTGGGAGAAAATATTTTGTATCCCTTCCCATGGCAATGTTTGGATAGCTGCTGATATTATATTTTATTTCGAAATTTTTGATGGAATCCAACGGATGATAGCTGGCAAAAACAAAGAAGGCATTTTTTAGGCTATCCATTTTTTTTTCTATTTCTTTCATTTCATGCACGCAATGACTGCACTCCGGACTAAAGTAGATGATAACTATTGGTCTGTTATTAGGCAAGTTCTCATTAGAAAACCATGTGCTATCCATTTTGCCGGCAGCATCCTTTTTGCTTACACCAATCAAAATTTTAAAGCTTGGGATTACTTTATTCTTTGCATACTTAGGCAGCGAATCTTTAATTACAAGGGGTATAATGTCAGTTGATTTCTTATTCTGACAGAATGTAAAGAAGTTGATACTTAATAATAGTGAGGCTAGTAGTATTTTTTTCATGCGATAAAAATAAAAGAATTGTTTGGTAAAGGATAGCAAAAGTTTTGTAGCTGCCAAGAACACCTTACCACAAGGCATACAAAGAATCAATACAAAGGGGAACAGCTGCCTTTGTTTCTTCATAGAAAAGATATATGTGTATTGCATGATTAACTTTGTACAATAATTTTCTTAGATGCTTCATAAACGGGTAGTTATTGTATTGTTTATTTCATTTTTGCTATCTTTAAAAAGCACGGGACAGCTAACCTACAGCACCCTTAGGATAGAATATGATAGTGGCTGGACATTTGGAAACCTTAAACTAATACCTGTAAGATTTAAGACACCTGCCTATCCCTTGTTTTATTTTCCTGCAAAACTGGTTTCGCTAAAGGAAGCAATGCAAAGTGGAAGGTTCAAGTTTAAGGAGTTTTATTTTGAAAAAGACGCTTCGGTGAGACTTTTAACTGTTGAAAATAATAGCGATGATTTTGTTTTATTGGAAGATGGTGAAACAATAAGTGGGGGCAAGCAGGACAGGATGCTGGCAGAATCGAAAATTATCTATCCGCACCAAACTGATCAGTTTATTGATGTTTTTTGTATTGAACAGAACAGATGGGCAAATAAACCTCGCCCTTTTAAATACGCTGGCGATGCAGATGAACAATTGAAAAGGGTAATGGATTTAACCCATCAACAGCAGTTTATCTGGCGAGAAATAGACCAACGGCTTTATATGACTGGCGGAATAAGTAAGACCTCAGCTTATTTGGAAGTGCACAATAATAACCCAAACCGGGATACAGCCTATACCAACTTCTTTGTAAATAAGTTAAAGACAAGCGATAGCTTGTTTGCTGGTTTTATAGCCATAACCGATACTGTGGTGATGGGAAGTGAGGTGTTTGCATCCACTACTCTTACGTTAAAGGGTTTTAATGCCATGCTGCAAGGCTGGATAGGTGCAGCTTTGCTTAATGGAAAAACGCCTGATATGCCTTACAAAAATGTGAAAGTATTTACTGATAATCTGTTCGAAAATGAGGGTAGACAGAAAATATTTCTTCAAAAACATGGCAAAGCGTTTATTTGCGAAAAGAAAGTGTTTCATATTGTGGCGCACGGAGGAAAATGAATAGTAAATAGTCAAAAGTAGGGGGTTATAAGTTTTGGTTTTATTTTCATGATAAATGTATGCTCTTTTTAAAATTACACCTTGTTACTTACGACTTTTGACTTTCAACTCTCCACTTAAACAAAGAAAAGATGTATATAGTATCTACACCGAAGTGGCTGAGGGCTTTCTATCCATCATTGGTATGGCAGATAGATACCTTACAAAAGGAACTATACCTGACATTTGATGACGGCCCACATAAAACGGTCACACCCTTTGTACTGGATACCCTGAAACAGTTTGATGCCAAGGCGACCTTTTTTTGCATAGGGAAGAATGTGGATGGCAATAAAGAACTGTATAAAAGAATTATTGAAGAAAGGCATTCGGTAGGTAATCACACGCACAACCATTTGAATGGCTGGAAAAACTCTAACTATTATTATATCAAAAACATAGCTGTTGCTAGCGAAAGAATAGGATCCACACTTTTTAGACCCCCGTATGGAAGGATAAGAAAATCTCAGATAAAGAGTTTGCAGATGCCAGATTCAAAACTAAAAATCATCATGTGGTCTGTTCTTTCCGGAGACTTTGATATAAGTATTACTGGAGAGAAATGTCTGAGAAATGTGTTAAAACATTCAAGGCAAGGAAGCATCATTGTTTTTCATGATAGTGAAAAGGCTTTTGAAAGATTGCAATATGCTTTACCCAAAACATTGGAGCATTTTAGTAAATTGGGATATCAGTTCAAATCATTATAGCAAAATCATTCAAATCACGGTAATCATAGTTAAAAAAAAAGGCAGAGGTAGAAACCTTAGCCTGTTATAATCCGTACCCTATGAAAACAATCTTCAATCTATTTAAACCAATGGATTTTTGCTGTTAGCCCCTTTCTTGTTGGTAGCCCTATTAAAACGGTAGTCATGCTTGTTTTATTTTGCAAGGGGCTTTTATTTTTTATTGTGTTGGTGGCATAAAATATTTTAAAATTTGCAACATGAAGTTAATAGACACACATTGCCACCTGTATTCGGAAGAATTTAATGATGATATAGAAGCGGTTATTGCAAGGGCAAAAGCCGAAGGGGTAACCAAATTTTATTTGCCAGCCATAGATAGTACTTGCTTGGAAGGAATGCTAGCATTGGAAAAGAAATTTCCTGATGAATGTATTGCCATGATGGGATTGCATCCTTGCTATGTGAAAGAAAACTATAAGGATGAATTGAAAATAGTGGAAGACCAATTGGCACAGCGTTCTTTTGCTGCGGTAGGAGAAATAGGGCTGGATTTTTATTGGGATAAAACTTTTTCTGCACAACAATATGAGACTTTTGAGTTGCAGATGCAATGGGCGTTGGAAAAGAATCTTCCTATTGTAATACATACGCGAAGTGCCATGCAGGAAACCATCAATATGGTTAAACCCTTTGCGGCAAAGGGACTAAAAGGGATATTCCATTGTTTTAGTGGTAGTTACGAAAGTGCCAAACAGATGATAGATATGGATTTTTTGTTGGGTATTGGTGGCGTTATTACTTACAAGAATGCCGGTCTGCCTGAAGTTTTGGCTAATATCCCCCTAGAGTATTTGGTATTGGAAACGGATGCACCCTATCTTACCCCAGCGCCTTTTAGGGGTAAAAGAAATGAGAGTGGCTACCTTAAATACATTGCAGAAAAACTAGCCGAAGTAAAGAATATAACTGTAGAAGAACTTGCTGCCGTCACCACTGCCAATGCAGAAAGGTTGTTTAAGTAAACGGGAGTCGGAAGGAGCGAGATCGCAAATTTTCGCTGCTAATTTCCGATTCTCGTTCCTCCCCGATTCACGTTCTTCAGCTATTCCCATCTTGTTAATAATTTATTAACCTATAAAAGAGCAAGTGATACTAATTATACAGTAAATTACACAAAACTTTTTTATATGAGATGGAGAAAATTTAATGGCGAGTCTATTAACCTGCCCATAAAAGAGGCCGTGGCAGATGCAATCCGATTGGAAATAGCAAAAGGTATCAAGCTAAAAGTGTGCATTGGCACGGATAGTCAGGTAAAAGGTGCCGAGACTGAATTTGCTACAGTAATCGTTTTTTTGCGGGAACATGCAGGTGGTTTCATGTACATCCACAATGAAAAAACAAAGCAAAAGTTTCATCTAAAAGAACGTATGCTCAGTGAAGTGGCAAAAAGCATAGAAATTGCTTATGCGCTTTGCGATTTATTTATTGAGTACAAGATTGATATGGAAGTTCATGCAGACATAAACACGAACCCCGCCTTTAAAAGTAATGACGCATTGAAAGAAGCAATGGGTTATATACTTGGGATGGGGTTTGCGTTTAAGGCAAAACCAGAAGCTTTTGCCAGTAGCTGCTGTGCTGACAAGATGGTGAACTAGCAGCCTCTAACTCATAGCACAATGATTATTTTTCGATGGAGATAACCTCTGTCCTAGGAATAGACTCCCCTAAATTTAGTCGATAGTCAAAAGTAGATAGTCGTAAGTATATCTTACAATACTTATAAGAAGTATCTATCTTATCATGAACTTCCAACTTTTTACTTATAACTTTTGACTTTCGTCCCATTCCGCATTACACCGCTCAATAAAGTCTAAAATCTCTTCCCTGCCCTTATTTTTTGCAGCACTGGTTACAAAGCTTTGAGGAAGGAATTGCCATGTTTCGCGCATCGCATCCAAGAATGCTTTTACATTACGCTCTACCGCGCCTGGCTTTTCTTTGTCTGATTTGGTGAAAGCTATTGTAAAAGGTATTTGCCATTCGGCCAATTGGGTTAGAAATGCCAAGTCTTTTTTCTGTGGACTATGACGGCTGTCAATCAATACAAAAACATTGATGAGGTTCTCTCTCTTGCGTAGATAATTTTCTATCATCTGCTCCCAACGGCGGCGTGTACTTTGCGAAATGATTGCGTAGCCATAACCCGGCAAATCCACCAAGTTCCATTTCATCCTTGGTGCTTTAGGCCCAGAAGAGCTTTCTATGGCAAAATGATTTATCAACTGCGTCTTACCTGGAGATGCAGAAGTTTTTGCCAACTTTTGTTGCTTGCAAATGGAATTAATGAGCGATGATTTTCCCACATTGCTCCGACCTATAAAAGCATATTCGGGCCTATCGGGAGGAGGGCATTGGGCAACATCCGGGGAAGAGATAACGTAGGTAGCTGATATTATTTGCATCGTGTAAAGATAGTGTTCTGAAATTGGTTATAAGCCAAAGAGCAATATTGCTGGGTTATAGTATATTAATTTGACCATTCTCTCATAAAAAATCTTTGGTGTATTGATTCAACAAATGCCTGTGTGCTATCACATAAGAGTTGTATCGTATCATGAGATTTTATCAGCCCGATAAACTACAATGTAATATCATTGCATTTATTAATACAATTCATGGCAAAAGATAAAAAAGAAGCAGCCCTCGGCTTTATATTCATCACATTATTGATTGATATCATTGGCTTTGGTATCATTATACCCATACTTCCGCAGCTCATACAAAGCCTTACACATGGCACAGTAAGCCAAGCTTCCCGCTATGGGGGATTGTTGATTTTTGCTTATTCCCTCATGCAATTTATCTGTTCACCCATTATCGGCAACCTGAGCGACCAATACGGACGACGGCCTGTCTTACTCTGTTCCTTGTTTGGTTTTGGGATAGATTATTTGTTTCTGGCATTTGCCCCTTCTATCGGATGGCTATTTGTGGGAAGGATGATTGCGGGAATCACAGGTGCAAGCATTACAACGGGATCCGCTTATATTTCAGACATTAGTACGCCCGAAAAGAAAGCCCAAAACTTTGGGATGATTGGTGCCGCTTTTGGGTTGGGATTTATAATAGGGCCTGTATTGGGCGGGCAACTGGCACATTTTGGTGTGAGGATGCCATTTATTGGCGCAGCATGTTTATCACTGATAAATTGGTTGTATGGTTATTTTATTTTGCCAGAATCATTAAGTAAAGAAAATAGAAGACCTTTTGAATGGAAAAGGGCAAATCCCATTGGCTCGTTGAAATTGCTGAATAAATACCCTGTTATTGCCGGATTGGTTATTTCTATTGCACTAATTTATGTGGCTTCCCATTCAGTTCAAACCACCTGGAGTTATTACACAATAGAAAAATTTGGATGGACAAGCCGCATGGTAGGTAACTCTTTGGGTGTGGTAGGTATATGTGTAATGATTGTGCAGGGATTATTGATTAGAAGAATTATCCCAAAACTTGGTCAGGAAAAGAGTGTTTATACAGGCCTTGCACTATATGCAGTAGGATTTGTTTTATTTGCCTTTGCCACACAAACATGGATGATGTTTGCTTTTACAGCCGTTTATTGCATGGGCGGTATTGCCATGCCATCCATACAAGGCATTATTTCTACACATGTACCACCCAATGAACAAGGAGAATTGCAAGGTGCGTTGGCAAGCCTGATGAGTGCCACTTCCATCATTGGTCCATTAATCATGACAAATGCTTTTGCCTATTTCACTTCCTTGCAAGCACCTATTCATTTTGCAGGCGCACCCTTTATTGTGAGTGCGGTATTAACACTTATCAGTACCATATTGGCTTATAGAAGCCTTAAAAAATAGTTGTTAGTGGTCTAGTTATTTATAATCTCCACCTAACCACTAATAACTAACAACTCATAACTATGCTTACATCTTTAACTGAATTTGCAGAAGGACAAGTTTTATTATTTGATAAACCAATAGGCTGGACAAGCTTTGATGTGGTACGAAAGATCCGTAACCTTATCAGGATAAAAAAGGTGGGTCATGCGGGTACGCTAGATCCTTTGGCAACAGGGTTATTGATTGTTTGTACTGGTAAGTTTACCAAGAAGATAAACGAGTACATGGGCATGGAAAAAGAGTATGTGGGTACTTTTACCCTAGGTAGCACCACACCAAGCTACGACTTGGAAACAGAACCTGTGAACTTTAAGGATACTGCCCACCTTACTTTAGAAACCATTGAAGC
>JANYEU010000475.1 GCA_025362915.1 Chitinophagaceae bacterium
TATCGTTTTGGCGAAGGGTACTGGAAAGGCTTTGGCAATGACAGTGGACTGCAATAGTAAATATGTGTTTGCAGACCCTTATAAAGGAGGAATGATTGCTGTTGCTGAGGCTGCCCGTAACATTGTTTGTAGCGGTGGCGATCCTTTGGGCGTAACCAATTGTCTGAACTTTGGTAATCCTTATGACCCAGAAGTTTATTACCAGTTTGTAAAAGCAGTAACGGGTATGGGCGAGGCTTGTAGACGATTTAATACGCCTGTAACGGGTGGTAATGTGAGTTTTTATAACCAGAATCCTGATGGGCCAGTTTATCCTACGCCTACTATTGGAATGGTTGGCTTGTTGGATGATGTGAATCAGAAGATGACCATGTACTTCAAGAATGAGGGTGATGTTATTGTATTGATTGGAAAACAACAGAATGATATTGGTTCATCAGAATACTTGCACAAGCTAAAAGCAACAGAATATTCTCCTGCACCGTACTTTGATTTGGAAGAAGAGTTTGCCATGCAGCAAGTTGTTGCTGGAGTTATCAAAGATAAACTGGTTAATTCTGCACATGATATCAGCGAGGGTGGATTGATTGTAACCTTATTGGAGAGTGGTTTCCAAAAAGGATTAGGTTTTACGGTTGCTGATCAATCTACATCCATCAGACAAGATGCTTTCTGGTTGGGTGAAGCACAAGGAAGGGTTGTGGTGAGTGTATCAAAGGAAAAGATTGTCTTATTAAAAGACACATTGACTGCCAAAGGACAAGCATTCCTAGAACTAGGAACTGTAACTAAATCAATCAAAGTAAATGGTGCAGATTGGGGCAATATTGCAGACTGGAAAGAGAAATATGATACTGCCATTGAAAAGTTTTTGAAGTAAGGAATAAAGTATCTTCACGGCAAGTAAAAAATAAACATCATGGGATTAATTTATGCAGAGTTAGAATTGATTAATGCAGGAGATATTGAGTTAGCCCGCAGACATTATATTGGAGAGGAGGAAATTAAACGCATGAAGGTTACTGCCTTGGTAGATACTGGTGCTTATATGCTTTGTATCAACGAAACTGTGGAACAACAATTAGAGCTTCCGCTTTTAGAGATGAGAAAAGGTGTAAATGCCAATGGAGAAGTAAGGGAATACAAGGTAGTGGGACCAATAGAATTGAAATTTAAGAACCGTCGCACCCTTTGCCACGCAATGGTGCTATCGGGCGATAATGAAATATTATTGGGGGCAATTCCTTTAGAAGATATGGATGTAATAATTCATCCGTTAAGGCAAGAGCTAATTGTTAATCCTGACCATCCATATTTTGCACAGATGTCCTTAAAGCATTTAAGAAAGCCTGCAAATAATCAAGAAGAGATTTAACTGATATGACAGACACAAATACAAACAATACCCACAATCAATATATAATTATTACTGGAGCAGCGGGTTTTATTGGCTCGTGCATGGTTCAGTTTTTAAATGAACAAGGCTTTACCAATCTTATTTTGGTGGACGACTTTGGCATTGAGTCGAAGCGTGTTAATTGGGAAGGTAAACAATATGAAGCCATTATAGAACGCCAGAGTTTATTTGAATGGTTGGAAAGAAATGAACCTACAATTGAAGTATTTGTTCATTTGGGTGCAAGAACTGATACAACCGAATTTAATTATGCCATACACCAAGAGCTAAATGTTGAGTATTCTCAAGATGTTTGGCGGTATTGTACTCAAAACAATATCCCATTAATATATGCTTCTTCTGCGGCTACTTATGGCAGTGGAGAATTGGGTTATGATGATAGTCACAAAGTAGTTGATAATCTAAAACCACTGAATCCTTATGGCATCAGTAAGAATGAATTTGATAAATGGGCATTACAACAAACCGAAACACCTCCTTTTTGGGCGGGGCTGAAGTTTTTTAATATCTACGGCCCAAATGAATATCATAAGGGACGGATGGCGAGTGTAATCTGGCATTCCTTCAATCAGATACAAAAAGATGGCTTGGTAAAATTGTTTAAAAGTCATCGTCCGGATTTTAAGGATGGCGAACAACTGCGTGATTTTGTATATGTAAAAGATTTGGTGAAGGTTATTTATTGGCTAAGTTGTAAGTTGAAAGTTGAAAGTCGAGAGTCAAAAAACGAGGAAGATAACTCACGACTTACGACTCACGACTTACGACTTTCTTCTGGTTTATATAATTTGGGTACAGGTACTGCCCGTAGTTTTTATTCCTTGGCTTCTGCTACTTTTAAAGGATTGGATTTAGAACCCAACATTGTATTTGTAGATATGCCGATAGACATCAGGGATAAATACCAATATTTTACAGAAGCAAATATGCAAAAGCTGAAAGCTGCTGGATACACAGATGCTTTCTACACTTTGGAGGAAGGAGTGGACGACTATGTAAGAAACTATCTGGCAGTAGGAAAGATTTGGTAGTTTTGAACAAAATGAATTTGTTATGAGTGAGATAGAAAGAATGAAGAGAAAGATTATCAAGTTCATTGAAGAGACGGATGATATTGAAATATTGAATCAGATAATTTCTATGATTCATGATTTTGAAACTAAAAAGAAAACCCAATATACTAGTTCAATTGATGCTTTAAATCTTGCAAACGAATCTGAAGCAATCTATCAAACACAAGAAATAGATGATTTTGAAGTGCCACAAGAATGGCTGGATGAGGCAGATGAAGCAAGTAGACGATTGAGAAGTGGGGAAGATAAAGGCTTTACACACGAAGAAACAATGAAAATGGCTTACGAACATTTAGAAATGTTCAGAAAAAACAGAAGATAGTGTTCACATTAATTGTCACATCAAAAGCATTGTACCAATTAAGTGAAATGGTTATATTTTATGAAAAGATAAGTGATGGGTTAGGAGAAAAATTCTTGAAGGATTATGATGAAACGCTCATTAGATTAAAGATAAATCCCTTTGCTTATTTCAATCTTAAAAATAATAAACGAAGAATCTCTTTCAAAGTATTTCAATCTATGCTTATTTATGAAATTATAGACGATAAAATTGAAGTCCAAGTCCTAAAAGACCTTCTTTCAAAGCCACTAAAAGATTTTTATTAATACAAATAACTAAAAGAAAAAATGTCTAAAAAAATAGCCATCATTGGTGGTGGTAATCTTGGTTCGGCCATTGCAGAGGGGTTGATTAATAGCGGGTTTATCAAACCAAATGAATTGTTAATCACTAAAAGAAATATTGCTACCCTTGATTCTTTAAAAGGAAAAGGGGTGCTTGTGAGTGATAATAATCTGGAAGCTGCTGCCTTTGCCGATTATATAATTTTGGCTGTAAAGCCATTTCAGATAAAAGATGTGCTTGCTTTGATGCTTCCTTCGCTTGATGCAAAAAAGCATGTGTTGGTTAGTGTTGTTACGGGGGTTTGGGTAAAGGATATTGAGGAAGTGATTGGTACATCGTTCCCTATTTTCCGTGCAATGCCTAATACCGCCATCGCCATCCAGGAAAGTATGACTTGCATTAGCGATAGCAATGCCTCTAAAGAACAGAAGGAATTTGTAGGTAATGTGTTTGATAAACTAGGCAAGACGGTGTTTATTGAAGAGAAACTAATGGATGCCGCTACCGTTCTTGCCGCTTCGGGTACAGCCTTTGCCATGCGTTATATCAGGGCAAATATTCAGGCAGGTATTGAAATTGGTTTCAGCGCAGCAAATGCTTCTTTAATTGCTGCCCAAACCGTGAAGGGTGCGGCGACTTTGTTGCAAATGAAGGGTTCTCATCCTGAGCAAGAAATTGATAAAGTGACTACTCCAAAGGGTTGCACCATTGCTGGTTTGAATGAAATGGAGCATCAAGGCTTTAGTTCTTCATTGATAAAAGGTATAGTTACTAGCTATAAAAAGATTTTGAGTGGGATGTAAAAGAGTGGGTTTTTATTAAAAGAGACCTAATATCGTGATCACGATTTCATCGATAATCAATCCACTTAGAGCGTTACCAATCAGATATTTCAACATTCAATCACACATAATATACTTATGGCAGATAAACTCCTTGTTCCCATCATCAATAATTCTCATCATCCGTTGC
>JANYEU010000040.1 GCA_025362915.1 Chitinophagaceae bacterium
CCTTGCGGGAAAATAGCGGGCTTTTTCAGTTGGAAAAACCCGCTATTTTCCCGCAAGGCAGTAAATTCAGTTGAAAAAGGACTTGTGTTTGGTGGGAGGGAGCATTTTCAGTTGAAGAAACGTGTTATTTTCCTGCGAGGCAGCAAATTCAGTTGAAGAAACCTGTTATTTTCCTGCGAGGCAGTAAATTCAGTTGAAAAAGCCTGTTATTTTCACAGAAGGCTATACTTCAGTTTAAAGGACTTAATGGGTTTCAATTGTTGGATAAAAGACATCATGAAGCCAAGTAATATCATTTTAAGCTAACGGAATATCGAACCGAAAAGTGCAAGCAGAACTATACATGAGTAAGTAAAGATTTTTACTTAAATAATTAATAAAAAGTAAAGTAGTTTTTTTAATTCTCAGTAATATAGGTAATTAAGGCAATCACTTCATTAGAAAACCACTCATTTTTTCTTTGTGTAAATAACTCTATTTTACTCCGTGTTAAAAATAAGCTGTAAAAGATAACACAGCCTTTAGGGGAGTTATTAACACAGAGATTCTAAGAGTCTTTTGTAAAAGGCCTTTTAGGCAATCATTGTATCGAAGTATGTATTTATAATAAGATAGAAATGCCACGAGGATTATAGTGAACATTAAGACTTAAACCCAAATTGCAGATAATCCTTTTTCTTAATAAACATTGGCAAACAAAAAAGCCCTTGTGTAATGTTACACAAAGGCTTTCTATACGTTTAGATTGCTTCTTTAATATTAAGCTTCTTTTACTTCAGCTACTACAGGTTTTGTAGTTACAGATTTCTTCGCATTTGCTGGACGGCTTTTACCGAAAGAACCTTTGAAACGTTTACCTTTTGCTGTTTTTTTGTCACCTCTACCCATGATAATTATTGTTTTTTTTGATGTGTTTTAATGTAAAAATAAATAAATCTGCGAAAAGAAAGGATTTATTATTTAATACTGGTACTGAGTTCTTTCCCAGCTTTAAATTTAGCTACCTTTTTAGCCTTTATTTTAATGGATTCCCCTGTTTGAGGATTACGTCCTGCACGTGCAGAGCGTTCAGAAATGGAGAATGTTCCAAAGTCCACCAAAGTTACCTTATCGCCCTTTTTTAATGCTTTTGTCACTGTAGCAGTAAAGGAATCCAGAGCGGCATTTGCTTGGGTTTTTGTAATACCAGCATCTTCAGAAATTTGCGCTATCAAGTCAGCTTTATTCATATTATTTTATTTATATAATTTATCAGAAAGACAAATCTATTGTGTTTTTTGGTATATAAATGTTTTTTATTAAAATGATTAACTAATTAGTAGATTTTTAAGCTATTACTTTCATCAAACTTCGAAAAGAAATGGCTTCCTTTCCCCAATTTCTTAATGAATCCTCTCTTAATGCGGGAGCAAAGTTTTCTATATATGAATTATAAGAAGACATATTTTCTGCATAAAATTGAATCGCATAAGTAACACCATCCGATTCATCAATATCTAATAATTGTACAAATTGATACTTAACAAAGCACCCTTTTCCCATTACTTCTGCAATATGTTTATGTTTCATCCATTCTGCCCATGCTTCTTTAATAGTATGGGAAACGTGCGTTGTTATATTATAAATTATCATTTTAACCAATTAAGATATTGCTAATTCAAGATAAATGGGACAATGATCACTATGCTTAACATCTGGATAAATAGTTGCTTCCCTTATCTGGGATTGTAGTGTGTCTGTTACACTAATATAGTCAATTCTCCAACCTTTGTTTTGTAACCTCACGGTTGGAAATCGCTGACTCCACCATGTATAACTATCTTTCTTCTCTGGATTCAAATACCTAAATGTATCTATCCAACCTGAGTTATAAAACTTGGTCAACCATTCTCTTTCTTCTGGTAAAAAACCAGAAGAGTTTTTATTGCCTTTGGGGTCATGTATATCAATGGGATGGTTTGCAATGTTATAGTCTCCGGTAACAATTAGGTTAGGCCTTGTAATTCTTAACGTTTGCAAGTATTCATGGAACTCAGCTAGCCATTGGTATTTGTAAGTCTGCCGCTCATCTCCACTTGTACCACTTGGATAATAGGCATTTACCAGTGTAATGTCGCCAAAGTCCGCACAGATCACCCTGCCTTCAAAATCACTTTGCTCAATCTCATTTCCATATACAATATTTGTAGGAACAATCTTGGTAAAAATAGCTACACCACTATAACCCTTCTTTTGTGCAGAAAACCAATACGTTTCGTAACCAAGTGCTTCAATGGCTTTTACATCTGCATCTTCTTTAGTGGCTTTTGTTTCTTGCAAACAAATGATGTCAGCCGGATCGGTAGCAAGCCAATCAATGAATCCTTTCTTTGTTGCAGCCCTTACCCCGTTTACATTATATGAAATTATACGCATAACGTTACTTTGTTAGAAAGGTGCTAAAATAAGGGGATTGAAAGTAATTTAGAGCATTCAGATTTAAATATTGGTTATTTAGAAGTTATAACCAATAAAAAAGGGACTGTCCTCGAAAATGAGACAGTCCCTTGAAGTAGTATATTACCTTAAATTCTTGCTATCCTTTAGGGAAGGTTAAAATATCCAATCCTCCTTCTTTTAGCTTCTTGGATGCGTAAGCAATGCCTGAAACTGCTAGCATCAGGCTCATGCCCCCATCAAAAGGTACTATCGGCCCACCATCACCACTCGGACCATTGCCCGGTGAACCAGGTCCACCAATGCCAGGATCATCTGCCGGACTTTGGGCACTAACCTGTATTGTTGTGAAACATAATCCCATAACCAGCGATCAAGTAGCAGAACTAAAAGACGAGACATTCGACGCCTATCTCTCAACGAATTTAACCTGTGAGATTGGGATGTCTCGAGCCACTGGCAAGGGGTTTCAACACATTCTTCTGGTGGTTGATGAT
>JANYEU010000046.1 GCA_025362915.1 Chitinophagaceae bacterium
CTTTACACTGGATACAGGAAGGATGTTTGCCGAAACATATAGTGTGTGGGTAAGTACTAACGAACGATACAGTACACACATCATTCCTTACTATCCACAGGCAGAAGCTTTGGGCAAGTTTGTTACAGAAAAGGGACCAAATTCCTTTTATGAAAGTGTGGAAAACAGGAAAGGATGTTGCTATATACGTAAGGTAGAACCACTAAAAAGGGCTTTAAATGGCAATCAGGTTTGGGTAACTGGCTTGCGTGCAGAGCATTCTCCAGATAGGCAAGGGCTAGAAATGTTGGAATGGGATGAATCAAATAACATTATCAAGTTCCACCCTTTACTACATTATACCACAGAACAGGTGAAAGAAGAGATTACAAAAAACAATATTCCTTACAATCCATTGCATGATAGGGGTTTTGTTAGTATTGGTTGCTTACCTTGCACCCGTGCCATAAAACCCGGCGAAGACTTCAGAGCTGGAAGATGGTGGTGGGAAGATGCAGACAAAAAAGAATGTGGGCTGCATGTGCATGAATAGAGTTATACGTTTTACGTTGTAAGTAATATAGGTTTTAAGTAAGGATAAATTAGATAATAAGAAATAGAATAGATGAGTAATAACAGACTAGATTATTTGGATCAACTGGAGTCGGAATCCATACACATTATGCGCGAAGTAGCAGGACAATTCGAACGTCCTGCTTTGTTGTTTTCAGGCGGCAAGGATTCTATCGTGTTGGTTCATTTGGCATTGAAGGCTTTCCGCCCGGGCAAGTTCCCTTTTCCATTGGTACATATTGATACAGGACACAACTTTCAAGAAGCATTGGACTACAGGGATAAATTCGCAGAGGAAATAGGCGAGAAATTAATTGTTCGTTATGTAGAAGATACTATCAAGGCAAAACACTTGACTGAACCAAAGGGTAAGTTTGCCAGCAGGAATGCCTTGCAGACTTATACATTATTGGATACCATAGAAGAATTTAAGTTTGATGCTTGCATCGGCGGTGCAAGGCGCGATGAGGAAAAGGCAAGGGCTAAAGAAAGGATTTTTTCTGTGAGGGATGAATTTGGCCAGTGGAACCCGAAGCTGCAACGCCCTGAATTGTGGAGTATCTACAATGGTAAGATTGATAAGGGCGAAAACGTGCGTGTGTTCCCGATAAGCAACTGGACAGAACTAGACATCTGGAATTATATCCGCAGGGAAAAGATTGCTTTACCTTCTATTTACTTCGCTCACGACAGGGAAGTATTGGAATTTGAAGGGCAATTTGTAGCCATGTCTAAGTTTATAGAATTAGAACCTACAGATAAGATTTCAGTAAGAAGGGTGAGATATAGAACCGTTGGTGATATGACTTGCACTGCTGCTGTAGAAAGCGATGCTTCTGTAATTGATGATATCATTACCGAAATAATTGCTACTAAAACAAGCGAACGTGGCGAAACAAGAATTGATGATAAGGTAAGCGAAGCCGCAATGGAAGATAGAAAGAAGAACGGATATTTTTAAGCGAGGAGATTTAACCGCAAAGGACACAGAGTTAATTCGCAAAGAAGAAGAGAGTAAGCAAACAATTATTTAAAACAACAAGCATTTATCCCGTTAGGGAATTTAAAATGGATATACTAAGATTTATAACAGCAGGGAGTGTAGATGATGGAAAAAGCACATTGATAGGTAGGTTATTGTACGATAGCAAGAGTATAATGATTGACCATCTGGAAGCGATAGAAAAGCAAACTAAAAACCGTGAGGATGGAGAGATAGATTTGGCTTTATTGACTGATGGACTACGTGCGGAAAGGGAACAAGGCATTACGATAGATGTTGCCTACAAATACTTTTCTACGCCAAAGAGAAAGTTCATCATAGCAGATGCACCCGGGCATATCCAATACACCAGAAACATGGTTACCGGTGCATCAAATTCTGAATTGATCATCATTTTGATTGATGCAAGAAAGGGTGTTATCGAGCAGACCAGAAGGCATTCTATCATTGCTTCTTTGTTGAATATCCCACACGTTGTAGTAGCGGTAAACAAGATGGATTTGGTGGAATATTCTGAAGATGTTTACAACAATATCCTGATTGATTATGAGCTAATGGCAAAACAATTGGGTATTAAGGACATTACTTACATACCTATTTCTGCTTTGAATGGTGATAATATTGTTGATGCTTCACAACACCTTCCTTGGTACAAAGGCGATACCTTATTGAACTTCTTGGAAAATGTATCTATTGAAAATGATATAAATCTAACCAATAGCCGTTTCCCTGTTCAGTATGTGATTCGTCCACAAACAGAAGAATTGCACGACTATCGTGGGTATGCGGGGAAGATTATCAGTGGTGTTTATAAGGTGGGGGATGCTATTACGGTATTGCCTTCTGGTGTAAAAAGTAAGGTAAGCCTGATAGAATTGGGCGGTAAACCAGTAGAGGAAGCATTTGCACCACAGAGTGTGATATTGCATTTGGAAGATGATGTGGATGTGAGTCGTGGCGACGTATTGGTACGCGATGAAGATTTGCCTCAAGTAGAACAACAATTAGAAGTATTGATTTGCTGGATGGATAGCAAACCATTAACCGCGGGTAATAAATATTTGTTACAGATAAACAGCACAAGAGTAAGAAGTGTGGTAAAATCTGTTGACTACAAATTAGATGTAAACAGCTTGGTAAAGGATTATTCACCTGAGAAAGTTGGCTTGAATGACATAGTACGTGCAACCATCAAGACTGCTCAACCAATTGCTTTCGATAGTTATCAAAACCTTCGTGTGAATGGTGGTGCAATATTGATAGATGAAACTAGTAATGTAACCGTTGGGGCTTGTATGATACAATAACTAGTTATGAGTAAAAAGACTAAATAATTTCATTCTTAGATACTTATAACCTTTGTGTTTCTTTGAGACTTAGTGTCTTTGTGGCAAAAAATATTAAACATGAACGAATCGGATTTTATAAAAGAATTATTTCAGCGAAACAAAAGATGCTACGGACATTTTCCTGATAAGGATTTGGCGGAGAGTTTTATGGATGGCTTGTTTAGTTTTCTATTTGCTTCTTACCAAGAGAAGTTTCAGACCGAAACGGCTTTATCCAATCATTTTGCTAATCTGAAGAATACCTTTTCTGCCCTCATATTCGAATTATTAAAGAAAGAGGAACTGGTTGAAGCAAATGCCAAATTATTTTTCGATACACTTCCCTTTATCTATCAACAGCTACTAAAGGATGCACAGGCAACACTTGAGTTTGATCCTGCTGCCAAGTCAATTGAAGAGGTATTGATAGCCTATCCAGGCTTTTATGCCACTGCTGTTTATCGTATTGCCCATCAATTGCATCTTCAAGAATTACAAACATTGCCCCGCCTTTTATCTGAATATGCGCATAGCAAGACAGGAATAGACATTCATCCAGGTGCTACGATAGGAGAAGCTTTCACCATCGATCACGGAACAGGAATTGTTATTGGGGAAACGACTATTATTGGTAACCGTGTAAAACTTTATCAGGGGGTTACGTTGGGCGCATTGAACGTTGATAAAACACTTGCATCCAGCAAACGTCATCCAACTATTGAGGATAATGTGGTCATTTATAGTGGGGCAACCATATTGGGTGGTAAAACTGTTATTGGTCATGATAGTATCATTGGTGGTAATGTTTGGTTGACCAATAGCGTAGATTCTTTTTCATTGGTATATCACAAGAGTGAAGTAAAAGTGAGGGACAAGGTTGTTTTTACTGATGTCTTGAATTTTGTGATTTAACCCCCAACCCCCATCCCCTGAAGGGGTGTTATGGAGAATGTTCGACACAAAGACTCAAAGTCGCAAAGAAGCGCTAAGAAAAGCAAGGATGAAGATTACATAAGGCATCATTAAATCATTCAAATCACTTTAATCATAATTC
>JANYEU010000051.1 GCA_025362915.1 Chitinophagaceae bacterium
CTTTTGAAGCTGGTATACCTCGCTTCAAGGAGGATCGAGCAAAAATGGACAAGACCACTAAAAAACTGGGAAATGACCATTCAACAATTAAGCATTATGTTTGGCGACAGGATGCCGAAACTTTGCTAAAAAATTTTCGCCGCCTTTCCTTCTTTTAGGGCCATGGCCCTAAAAGAAGGAAAGGGGGCGAAAGCCCCAATTGCAATTGACACAGGTTAAATTACATTCCCGTTTCTTCTTTACCAAATAGTTACTATAACAAAGCAAAAGGAGTAGGAGTAGGATACATCCTTATCAAGCTGATTAAGCCCCTAATTGTTCAATGTAAGTTGTTTATTTAGCAAAGTAGCTCACTTATAAGGCTGACTTAATCATTATTCCAACCTTTATTCTTACAAATAAGGCTGACTTAATTATTATTCCAACCTTTATTCTTCAAAATAAGGTTGACTTATTTATTATTCCAACCTTTTTAGTGACTGATATTGCTAGATAAACGCCTGATTTTGTTAATTCAAGAAGTAAATGAGCCTATTATTAGCTTGATGATGAATTATAATATAACACAATCACATTATATTATCGCTTCGTAATTAGAAAACAGAACCTTACTTTCGCAAAAAATTATTATACATGGGAATCGCAGACAAATTAGCGGGATTAAAAAATGGAAAGAGTGATGCCAACCTAAAAGTAGGAGAAGAGTTTTTGGCAACAAATAAAACTAGACCCGAAGTTTTAGAAACTGTAAGTGGGTTGCAATATGAAGTACTTACAATGGGTACAGGTGCAAAACCAAGTGCAACAAACACCGTAACGTGTCATTATCACGGCACATTGATAGATGGAACAGTGTTTGATAGTAGTGTGCAAAGAGGGCAACCAGCTTCTTTTCCATTGAATAGGGTTATCAGTGGTTGGACAGAAGGATTGCAGTTAATGCCTGCTGGCAGTAAGTTCAGATTCTTTTTGCATCCTTCCCTTGCTTATGGCGACAGACAAGTAAGTGCCCAAATAGGTGCAAACAGTACCTTAATATTTGATGTGGAACTGATTGATTTTAAATAAGGTCTAGTAGATAGTTGAAAGTCAGAAGTGGAAAGTGATTGGAGAATCTATTGATGATATCAAAGAGAAAGCCTTGCAGTAAACAAGTTTAATGTTTTAACTGCAAGGCTTTCTTATTAAATTAATAGTTGTTCCATACGATGACTAACAACTAATCACTGATAACTAACCACTAAAAGTAGTACTATCTAGTTCCTACTGCCGGTGCATCTGGTTTTGCTTTTCCGCGATGACATGTATTACACGTTACAATTTGCAATGCTGTAGAATCACTTGATGGGTGTGTGATGGAATGGATGTATTTGTCATTCATTTCATTCGTCATCAAAATCATTTTACGGGTAACATCTTTTATCGGGTTGGCATCGCTTCCCATATCCATCTTCTTAGGGTTCTTTTCAGAATGGGCATGGCAATAACTACATTTTACATTTAATGCCGCCTTATAATAATCCATTAGATGATCAAGGCTATCGTGACTTATATCTTTTGGCAATACTTTTAGATTCCTTTCTTTCGGCTGTTCTGAAGTAGGAGTGATAGCTGCAATGCTACCATAAGTTACGGCTACAATCAATGCAAGAATAGCGTATTTGTTTCTATTTGTCTTCATCATGGGTGCTTATTTTAGAATGGAAAAATAAAGTGAAATATCCATTCTAAAATGTGTATTCGGTAAAAAGGTGTTTTTAATACTCGTTCTGGTTCTGCGGAGGTCATTGCGACTGTTGCTTTTTCTTACCACCAATAGGCTTAGTAGATTTATTTTCTTCCTTATCCTCTTCTATTTGTAGTTTCTTGTTCTTCTTAATCAGTTCATCAAGCTTTTGCTGGTTCACATTGCCAGCATCATCCAGTATGGCATTATCTATTGGGGCTTCTCCATTAACAAGTACCTGAGAAGGTAATTTGTTAGTGTGTTCCCATTTATTGTTTGTCCACTTAAAAGCTTCATAGCTGCCATCTGGCACATACGTGTAAAGGTTCTCCGGTTCGTTTTCTTCACTGATTAGATGATCGTATATAAGCATATCCATTTCCCTGTCATAAGAAAACTTTAGCCTTGCTTCTTTTTTATATTCTATACTGTAACGGAGTACGGGTTTTCTGTTCTTTACTGTATCCCGTGCAGGCAATTCAAACTTAAAATAATCACCACCAAAATGCGGAATACCTTCCTCATCAAAGGTTAGTATATCCATCCATTTTTTATTGCTGCGAGGGCCATTCTCATCAAAGCCAAGCAGTGTGTAAACATTCTTGTTTCCGTCCTTATCCAATAATATCTTATAATAAATGGCACCTATCCAGTTGTTTGCATCCCTGATTGAATCATTGGGCGCATTAGTGAAAGAGGAGGCATCAAACAGCGGAAACAACTTTAAACTACCATCCTTTGTGTGCATCTGTATGGCACCACGCTGACGATAATAGGTATAGTCTTTCATCATCTGCCAAGTAAATATCCTAAAACTGCTATCGGGGGCATATAGTTTAGAAACAGTCTTGATTGAATCGAATGGATAAGCAAAAGAGTTCTTCACCTTCAATGCTTGAACCAGACCCCGTGTGAAAATACTGTCTGCCACAAAGCGGAGATACCAATGTTTGGCATTAATCATATCCTCCGCAAAGGGTATAAGTTTCGCTTCCCGCTGCTTTAGTTCTGTTTTGCTATTCAACTTGGCAGGTTGAGAGATTGCTGTGCCAATAAAACCTATCAATAATATGTAAATCAGTAGCTGTTTCATTCTATGGTTGAATTGAAACAAAGTTAATAGGCTGCGCAATCGAAAATAGATTGCACACTATGATTCTACAATTTTAGGGATTAATTATAAAGCTTTAGCAAAAGCAAGCAAGTCATCAAACCTAAAATCTATGCTAGGATGCGGGAAAGGTGTTTCTGGATTGGTGGTAGCTACAAATACAGTATTGATGCCCGCATTACGTCCAAAGTTCATATCGCTGAGTTTGTTGCCTACCATGATGCTTTTACTGAAATCTATTGTCGGGAAATCCTTATTAGCCTGAAATGCCATGCCGGGGTTAGGCTTTCTATTAGGTGAGTTATCTTCCAAATCAGAACAATAATATATCTTATCCACCCTTCCTTGATTGGCTACTATGTTCTCCAACATGTTGTTATGGATAGTATCCAAATCGTCTTTGGTCATCAAGCCCTTGCCAACACCTTTCTGATTGGTAACCATTACCGTAACACCAAATTTCTCATTCAGTATTGCCATTGCTTCGAATACGCCATCATAGAAGTTGAACTCGTCCCAATTGAGTATATAGTTGGCTTTCTTTTCGTGGTTTATCACACCATCACGATCTATGAATAGTGTCCAGGTTTTATCAATATCTTTAAAATCAATCATAGAGTAGTAAGTGTTAGGTTGTAGGTAATAAGTATTTGGTAATTAATAGTTCCAGTTAAATAACTTAATGTCTATCACTTACAACTTATTACTTGTCTTTAAAATCCTTATGCGCCTGTAAATAATCTTGAGGAATGCCAATGTCAATAAAGTAAGCATCTTGTACCAGTCCGCTCATCTTTCTTTGTTGGTAGAGTGCTTCCATGTAATCCTTTTCAAAAGAAAACTTCTGTGGCAATGATTCAGCAAGGAAGTTAGCTACATTCAGGACATATAGCCCGCCATTAATCAATCCCTCCTTATAATATTGTTTCTCCTTAAAGGATGCAATGCTATTATCCTCATTCAGTTCCACCACGCCATATCTTTCACAGTCTTGCATGGGTTTTAATGAAAGTGTACAATCGGCATTTGCTTCAGTATGTCTTGCCAATAATGCAGCAAGGTTTACATCAAACAATGTATCGCCATTGGTTACAAAAACATGCCGCTCTGTAGCCTTTGTGCAGGACAAATAAATGCCGCCACCCGTGCCCAATGGTTCTTCCTCTACTGCAAACTGTACTTGCAGCGTGGGGTAATATTCAGCCACATAATCTATAATAGCTTCCTTCATATAGCCAAGCGATAGTATAAATTTCTCCACGCCTTGCTTTTGCAGGTAATCTATCACGTAGCCTATAAATGGTTTGCCATTTACGGGTGCCATACATTTGGGTAAGTCTGGCACGGCACTGCGCAATCGAGTACCCAGTCCGCCAGCAAGTATTATTGCTTCTTTCATTTTATCCAAACACTTTTTCTTCCACCAGTTCGCAAATGATATGTCCTAACAATATGTGGCTTTCCTGTATTCTCGGGGTGATGGTGGAGGGTACATTAAACAGGTAATCGCTCAATGCTTTCATGTCGCCACCAGTTTCTCCCGTTAGTCCAATGGTTACAATCCCCCTTTCTCTTGCCACTTCAAAAGCCTTTATAATGTTTACAGAATTGCCCGAAGTACTAAAACCAAGTATCACATCTCCTTTAAAACCAATGCCATCCAGCAGACGGGCATATATCACATCATAGCTATAATCGTTTGCCACAGCAGTCAGGTACGATGTGTTGCAATGCAAAGCTTCGGCCGGCAATGCGCGCCTGTTTTTATAAAACCTACCGCTAAACTCAGCAGCCAAGTGTTGCGCATCGGCAGCACTGCCACCATTACCACAAAACAGTACCTTATTGCCCGCCGCAAACGCATCGCTTATCACCTGCACCACCGTATCCAGTGTTTGCAGTATGGTTTCATCCTGCAATATCTTTTCCTTCACACTGATAGAAGAAGCTATCAGTTCCTTAATCTTATTATTCATCTAAATCAATTACTAATTAACAATTACGAATTACGACCACTTTCACTAACAACTTACCACTAATCACTAACAACTAGTATGTGTAACTATCCCACTGTGTTGTCCACGTTGTTAATCCCACCTGTGTTATGTGGTAATTTTTTACCTCGCCACCAAACTTCAGCAGTGCTTCTATTACTTTATGCCTGTTATTGCCCGGGCAATAAAACGTCATAAATCCACCGCCACCTGCACCACTTATCTTTCCACCACTAGCCCCTGCAGCCTTGGCGGCAGTATAAATATCATCAATCAAATTGTTGGTAATACTCTTCGCCATCAACTTTTTCTGTTCAAACCCATAGTCCAGTATCTGCCCTATCTCATGCAGCCTTCCCCTAAGTAGGGCTTCCTTCATCATCCGCGATTGTTCCTTTAGTTGGTGCATGGCATCTACCGAGGCAACGTTTTTCTGCTGCACATTGCTTTGCTGCTCCTTTATTATCGTAGCACTTTCCCTACTGGTAGCCGTATAATAAAGCACCAGATTGTTCTCCAGTTCGTTCAGATATTCCTGTCTTATCCGCAGTGGGTTCACAATCACCTTATCGTTCCCATAAAACTCCATAAAGTTCACACCGCCAAAAGTGGCCGCATATTGGTCTTGCTTTCCACCACTCAGTTGTAGGTCGTTCCGTTCTATATCGTACGCATAATGGGCAATATCATAATCGCCCAAAGGCAGTTTCAGCATCTCCATAAAAGCCCCAATAATGGCCACCACAAGCGTAGAAGACGTACCCAAGCCACTACCGGCGGGTGCATCTACAAACGTACTCAACTTAAAGCCAGAAGGTTTTATGCCATAATCTTTTTGGATGCGGTTATATACTCCTTTCAGCAAATCGAGTTTGCCATTAATGGGCAAACTTGTAGCCCACGGATAGGTTTCCACTTCGTTTCTGTCCAGTGCCTGCACAATAATATCATCGCCTCCGGTAGGCTCTATCGAAGCGTGGGCGTATAAGGAAAGCGTTGCATTGAGGATAGCCCCACCAAACTCGTCGCTATATGGACTAACATCTGTGCCACCACCTGCCAAACCAATGCGTAAAGGTGCTTTACTGCGATAAATCATTCTCTGTTGTTTATGCGGCTTTTTTTAGTAGCCATCGTATGCCAGCAATCCATATAGATGCGAGTGGCAAAGCAACGCTTTTTTTTTGTACGAAAACTTTATAGTAATAAAATGATACTCTTTTAATTAGATAAGAATGCTGGCGAAGGAAATAAGAGAGGATTTTGAGGGTGAATAAGACAACTGTTTGCCATAACGTGCCACTTATTGCACGAAATAAGCCACCAGTTAACGTTAACAGGTGACTTGTACAACTTTTAAGTGACCAGTTAATGTTAACAGGTAACTTATCACACGAAATAAGTGACCAGTTAACGTTAACGTGCCACTTGTACAACTTTTAAGTGGCACATTACCGCTACTAATTGTATTATCTAGGTTTAAATGGATACATTACCATGAACAGATGAGTGTAATTATTTTGAAAGAGTACGGGATTTGTGGAAGGGTTTGTAGTATTATTGCATGGGGGAAGCATTTCTTGGTAATTAAGAAGAACTTTAATGTAGGAAGAGAAATTCAAAACCAAATGATTACTGAATATCGTATTTATCTTTAGAAAAATTATAAGATATGAAAAAGATAATTTTTACAGATGATGAATTGGATATACTCAAAGCCCTCATTGATTTTAGACTGGTAAATAATAATGAACTAGGCTTTGAAAATTCGGATAAATATTCAATAGCAGTTCATACTGCCAATGAAAAGATAGCAAATAATGAACTTGGCTTTTATAATCCATACGAAAAGACAATGTTTTGTAGTGTTGTCAATGAATATTTTCCAAAGTTTAGAAAAGAACTAAAATTAGCTACGCCTCTTTCTTGGCTAACTGCTACCGATAAGCAAAAACAAGTAATATACAAATTGGATAGCTGTGTAAGTATATTGGAAAAATGTGGTTTTTACGGAAAATCCAAAACATTTATGCATAACCATAATAGAGGTTCCCGATATGCGGATAAACTTAACTTTCTTGATAAACTGAAAAAATCGGAAGGCATCTTACTTTCAAAAACGGGTAAAAATGATTATTATAAGATTGCCTTTATTTATGATAATATAGAGTATGTACAATTTGAATTAAAAAGACCAATATCCATACATGACGATGGATTTACTCCCTTCAGCGCATCAATTAAATCAAGGTTTAATGTGGAAATGAAAAGGAAACATGAAGCAAGGGAACTACTTTCTGCTTGTGAAGAATCGGATTATCCTTTTGCTGTATTGGAGTTTATAGTTACAGCATTAAATTAAGTCCTCTCAAGCTGAGTAAACATCTTTGCCAGATACGAAGATTGTGCAGTAGATTAAAGCGAAGTGTAACCTATGAACAGTTAATAACCTTAGAAATCATTGTCGTTAATTATCGCTAATTTTTCTTTAAAATTCCTTTACTTCGCATCATAGTTCATTATATTGAAAAAGGGGCTATTGTTCGCAGGTTCTTGCTTATCTCAATCGTTATCGAAAATCTTATCTGATTATGCACAAGAAAAAAGTACTTTGTTTCGGAGAATTATTATTAAGGATTTCGCCTGCGGCAATAGACAATGAATTCTCTGAAAAGCAACCCATGCTGTTGTATATGGGTGGTGCAGAAGCTAATGTTGCCACTGCATTGGCAGGATGGAATATCCCTGTGAAATATTGTACTGTGCTGCCGGATAACTTTATGAGTAAGCACGTTATTGATTACTTGGAATACAAAGGAATCTTCACTTCGTCAATAATACATGCGGGTAGTAGGATAGGCATTTATTTTCTGGAACGTGGTGCAGACCTAAAAGGGCAGATGGTGTATGATAGGGAACACTCGGCTTTCTCTGAATTGAAAACAGGTGTGGTAGATTGGGATAAGGTGTTGAGGGATGTGTCTTGGTTTGATTTTACAGCGATAAGTCCTGCCCTGAACCAAAATGTGGCAGATGTTTGTCTGGAAGCGGCAGAAGCAGCATCAAGAAAAGGAATCACTGTTTCTTTGGACTTAAACTATCGCTCACGCCTATGGAAATATGGCAAGCAGCCTGTGGAGATAATGCCAAAGCTAGCCGCACATTGCGATGTGATAATGGGCAATATCTGGAGTGCGAATACCTTATTGGGTACAAGCATTGACGAGAATATTCATGATAAGAAGAGCAAGGAAGCATATCTAAACCACTCCGAAGCTACTGCCAAGGAGATTATGGAGCAATTTCCTAGGTGTAAGGTGGTGGCAAATACATTCAGGTTTGATAGCAATGCTACTAGTATATTATACTACACGGGGCTGTATACCGAAGGAAAACATTACAATTCGGCAGAGTTTAGCTGCGAAGGTGTGGTGGATAGAAGTGGTAGTGGCGATTGTTTTATGGCTGGATTGATTTATGGTTTGTATAACCAGAACTCCCCACAAGATGTACTGAACTATGCCACAGCCGCGGCCTTTGGTAAACTACAAGAAATAGGCGAC
>JANYEU010000065.1 GCA_025362915.1 Chitinophagaceae bacterium
CACCAATTAGCTCTGGAATAACTGTAATTAGTTATTCTTATACTAATCCAACTTATGGTTGCATAAATTCTTCTGTTGATACTGTAACTGTAAACCCTGTACCAGTAGTTGGTGCAGTTACCGGAAATTCCAGTATATGTAACGGAAGCCTCCTTACAGTTGCAGATACATCTGTAACAGGAAGTTGGTCAAGTTCAAATGTAAATATTGCAACCATTGATAATGCAGGAATAGTTACGCCAGTTGCTTCTGGCAAGGACACTATAGCGTATACAGTTACTTTCCCAATTACTAATTGCAGTACTAAACAAATTTTACCAATAACTGTAAATGCAACTCCTTTAGCTTCATTTTCAGTAAATAAATCATCTCAGTGTTTTAGTGGGAATTACTTTGTGTTTACCAACACTAGTACTATCAGTGCAGGATCTATAAGCAGTGTTTGGACAATAGATGGTAAAACATTTAATTCTATTAGCCCTACTTATTCATTTAGTTCGGCGGGTATCTATATTGTTAAGTTGGTAATAACAAGTACTTCAGGTTGTATGGATAGTACAACTCAGACTCTGACTATTAGCCCTCAATCTAACCCCTCATTTACAATTAATACTGTAAGTCAATGCTTAACTGGAAATAGTTTCAGTTTCACAAACAATTCTACTATAAGTAGCGGTTCTGATACATATAGTTGGAGTTTTGGAGACGGTACTTCATCTAGTTCAACTAGTCCAACACACGCTTATACCAAGGCAAACTCCTACACTGTTCAATTAAATACAATAAGCGACCAAGGTTGTTTGGATAGTGTTACTCAATCTGTCACTACAATAGCCAATGTTACACCTTCGGTGTCAATAAAAGCTACATCAACAAGCATTTGTACTGGTACAAACGTTGTGTTCACTGCCACTCCTGTAAATGGAGGCGCAACACCAGGCTTTGAATGGTTCAAGAACGGAACAAGTGTAGGAACAGGTGTTACCTATAGTGATAATGCACTTGTAAATGGTGATTCTGTTTACTGCATTCTAACAACTAGTGCTGCTTGTTATACTACTCTAACAGCTCAAAGCAGTAAGATTGTTATCGCGGTGGCATCTTATGTTTTACCAACCGTAACAATTTCAACACCTACAAATAGTATTTGCGCTGGTACAAGTGCAACATTTACTGCTTTACCAACAAATGGCGGCTCTACACCTGCCTATCAATGGATGGTAAATAGCAAGAATGTTGGTACAGGCCTAACTTACACATCTAGCACATTCGCTGATAAAGATGTTGTAACATGCACACTTACTAGCAGTGTAAGTTGTGTATTGGCTAGAAGTGTAAATAGTAATTCAATTGCTTTAACTGTAAAATCTGCTACTACTTCTGCTACCAATCACTCAATATGCGCAGGAGAGTCTTACACCTTTAATGGTACTACTTACGACAGTGCTGGAACTTATACCACTCATTTGAAAAACTCAGTTGGTTGCGACAGTGCTGCTACTTTGATATTGGCTGTTAAATATCCTACAACATCTGTTACAAAGGCAAGCGTTTGTTTAGGTAGTTCATATCTTTTCAATGGTACTACCTACACCAAGGGTGGTACATACACCTACCTGACCAAGAATACAGTGGGTTGTGACAGTACTGCCACTTTAGTATTGACAGTAAATAACCCATCAACTTCATCTACAAGCATTACGGCATGTAGCAATTACACATGGAATGGCACTACTTACAACAAGAGTGGTACTTATACTTTCTGGGCGAAAAATGCTGTTGGCTGTGATAGCACTGCAACATTATTATTGACTGTGAATTATCCATCAGTCTCTTCTACAAGCATTACGGCATGTAGCAGCTACACATGGAATGGTACTACTTATACAAAGAGTGGTAGTTATACTTACCTCACAAAGAATGCACTAGGTTGCGATAGCACTGCGACATTGTTGTTGACAGTGAATTATCCATCAACTTCTACTACAACCATTACCGCATGTAGCAGTTACACATGGAATGGTATTACTTACACCAAAAGTGGTAGTAATATTTACTTGAGCAGGAATGCAGTTGGTTGCGATAGTACAGCTACATTATTGTTGACTGTAAATTATCCATCAACATCATTTGCACGTATTACAGCATGTAGCAGTTATACATGGAATGGTACAACTTATACTAAGGGCGGTACTTACACCTATCTAACTAAGAATGCAGTTGGTTGTGATAGTACGGCTACGTTGGCCTTGACAATTAATCAACCATCAGTTTCTTCTACAAGTATCACCGCATGTAGTAGTTATATATGGAATGCAACTACCTTTACCACTAGTGGTACATACACTTACTTGACTAAGAATGTAGCTGGTTGTGATAGTATTGCTACATTAGTATTGACAGTAAATTATCCATCAACCTCTACCACAAACATTACACAGTGTAGCAGTTATACATGGAATGGTATTAATTATACCAAGAGCGGTACATATACTTACCTGACAAAAAATGCTGTTAGTTGTGATAGCACTGCAACATTATTGTTAACAGTAAATTATCCATCAACATCTTCTACAAGCATTACAGCATGTAGCAGTTATACTTGGAATGGTATTACTTATACCAAGAGCGGTACATACACCTATTTGACAAAGAATGTATTGGGTTGCGACAGCACTGCAACTTTGTTGTTGACAGTAAATTATCCATCTACTTCTTCTACAAGTATTATTGCATGTAGTAGTTATCAATGGAATGGTACTACTTATGTTAGGAGTGGTACATATACTTACCTGACTAAAAATATTTTTGGTTGCGACAGCACCGCCACATTGGTGTTGACAATAAATCAACCTTCAACATCATCTACAAGTATTACCGCATGTAGCAGCTACACATGGAATGGTACTACCTATACCAAGAGTGGTACTTATACTTATTTAACCAAGAATGCTGTAGGTTGTGATAGTACAGCTTCGTTGGTTTTGACTGTTAATTATCCATCAACATCTTCTACAAGCATTACCGCATGTAGTAGTTATACATGGAATGGTATTACTTACACAAAGAGTGGAACATATACCTACCTAACCAAGAATGCTGTTGGTTGCGATAGCACAGCCTCATTATTGTTGACAGTAAATTATCCATCAACTTCTTCTACAAGCATTACAGCATGTAGCAGTTATACATGGAATGGCATTACTTACACTAAAAGTGGAACATATACCTACCTAACTAAGAATGCTGTTGGTTGCGATAGTACAGCTTCGTTGGTTTTGACTGTTAATTATCCATCAACATCTTCTACAAGCATTACAGCATGTAGCAGTTATACATGGAATGGCACTGCTTACACAACAAGTGGTACATATAGCTACTTGACTAAAAATTCAGTTGGTTGCGATAGTACTGCTACATTGATTTTGACAGTTAATTATCCATCAACATCCACTACAAGCATTATCGCATGTAGTAGTTACACTTGGAATGCAATTACATACACCAAGAGCGGTATATATACTTACCTAACTAAGAATGCTATAGGTTGTGATAGTACAGCTAAGTTGTTGTTGACAGTAAATTATCCATCATCATCTATTACTAAAGCAAGTATCTGCGCTGGTAGTACCTATTCATTCAACGGTAAGACTTATGATAGTGCTGGAACTTATGTTTCCCATCTTACCAATGCAGTAGGTTGTGATAGTGCTGCTACATTGATATTATCAGTAAGGTACCCTACTACATCAACTACAACGGCAAGTATTTGTGCGGGTAGTACTTATTTATTCAATGGTAAGACCTACGACAGTGCTGGAACTTATGTATCAAATTTGACAAATGCAGTAGGTTGTGATAGTGTTGCTACTTTGGTATTGGGTGTTAGATATCCAACCCAATCAATAACAAATGTGAATTTATGTCCTAATTCATTACCATACACTTGGAATGGATTGACTTTTACTGGATCAGGTATCCAAACAGCTCACCTACTAAATGCAGTAGGTTGTGATAGTGCTGCAACTCTAGTAGTAAAAGTAAATCAACCATCAACATCTGTAACTAAACTAAGTATCTGTTCTGATGCGTTGCCTTACAGTTGGAATGGTCTTACATTTACAGGAGCAGGTTCTCTAACCGCGCACCTAAACAATGCAGTAGGCTGTGATAGTGCTGCTACCTTGGTATTGTCAGTTAATCCAGTTACTACTTCTACAGCTAGTATCAGTATATGTCCTAGTGCATTGCCTTACGCATGGAATGGCTTGACATTCAATGGAGCCGGTACACAAACTGCTCATTTAACAAATAGTACTGGTTGTGATAGTGCTGCTACTTTGGTATTGTCACTAAAAGCAACAACTGCATCAACTACTACAGCTAGTGTATGTGCTGGCGTCTCTTACACATTTAATGGTAAAACTTACGATAGCACTGGAACTTATGTAGCTAATTTGACTAATGCAGTCGGTTGTGATAGTATTGCAACACTAGTATTGACGGTTAAATATCCTACTACATCAACTTCAACGGTTAGTATTTGTGCAGGAAATGGATACAACTTCAATGGTACTGTTTACGATAGTACGGGAACTTATGTATCACATTTAACAAATGTTGCTGGTTGTGATAGCGTTGCAAATTTGGTATTATCTGTAAAATACCCAAGTTCATCAATTACAACTGCAAGTATAGATTCTGGTAATACTTACACATTTAATGGTATAGTTTACAGCACACCTGGTACTTATATTGCACATTTGGGTAATAGTGTTGGTTGTGATAGTATTGCTAAATTGATATTGACGGTTGTAAACCCAACTTCATCTACAACTATTGCCAGTATTTGTGCAGGTAGCAGTTATATCTATAGTGGAAAGGCGTACGATACTACCGGTACTTATGTAAATCATTACAAGAATGCTGGTGGAGCGGATAGTACTACAACGTTGATATTAACAGTAAATGTTCCTACTTCTTCAACTACCATAGCAAGTATTTGCGCAGGAGTTGGTTACACTTTTAACGGAACAAATTATGATAGTGCAGGTACATACACTACGCATCTAACAAACAGTATGGGTTGTGATAGTGTTGCTACATTAGTAATAACTGTTAAATATCCAACTTCGTCAATTACTGCTGCAAGTATCTGTGTAGGTGGTAGCTATACTTTCAATGGAACAAGTTACACCGCGGCTGGAACATATAATGTACATTTCACTAATGATGTAACTTGTGATAGCATCGCTACCTTGGTGTTAACTGTTAATACGCCAAGTGCGTCAACAACAACTGCAAGTATTTGTGCTGGTGGTACTTATTTCTTCAATGGTACAAGTTACGATAGTGCAGGAACGTATGGTTCTCACCTGACTAGTTCAGTAGGTTGCGACAGTGTTGCAACATTGGCATTGACTGTTAAATATCCAAGTGTGTCAACTATAACTGCTAGTATTTGTGCAGGTAGCTCTTATTTCTTCAATGGATTGGTTTATGATAGTACAGGAACTTATGTTTCTCATTTAACAAATACTGCTGGATGCGATAGTGTTGCTACGTTGATATTAACCGTTAAATATCCAAGTGTATCAACTACTAATATGGGCATTTGTTCTGGTAGTTCTTACCTCTTCAATGGTACTGCTTATGATAGTGCGGGTATTTATACATCCCACTTTGTAAATTCGGTTGGTTGCGATAGTGTTGCTACATTGGTATTGACTGTGAATTATCCAACTACATCAACTACTACAGCAAGTATTTGCACTGGTAGCAATTATACATTCAATGGTACTAGTTATGATAGTGCAGGAACTTACGTTTCTCATTTATCAAATGTATCAGGTTGCGATAGTATTGCTACCTTAATATTGACTATTAAGTCTTCGAGTTCATCTATCACCACAACAAGTATCTGTGCTGGCAATAGTTATACATTCAATGGTATTGCTTATGATAGTGCAGGAACTTATGTTTCTCACTTAACTGGAGCTGCAGGTTGCGATAGTATAGCCACATTGGCATTGACCGTCAATTATCCAAGTTCATCAATCACAACGGCAAGCATCTGTGCTGGTAGTAGCTATACATTCAATGGTACTACTTATGATAGTGCGGGAACTTATGTTTCTCATCTAACCAATATGGTGGGTTGTGATAGTGTTGCTACTTTGGTATTGGCTGTTAAATATTCCAGTTCATCAATTACAAATGCAAATATTTGTGCAGGTAGTAGCTACACATTCAATGGTACCGCTTACGATAGTGCTGGAACATACAATGTTCATTTAACCAATGCAGCAACTTGTGATAGCATTGCGACCTTAGTGTTGACTGTAAATATTGCTACTTCATCAACCACACTGGCTTCAATAAATGCAGGAGGTACTTATACATTCAATGGTGTTGTTTACGATAGTGCCGGTACTTACACTGCCCATCTAGGCAATGCCTCAGGATGTGATAGCATAGCCACTTTGACACTAACTAGTACTGTTCCGGTAACGTTGAAATCATTCTCTGGTTATTATCAGTCTGGGGCTACAGCTCTAACTTGGTCAACTGCTACTGAATTAAACACTTCACATTATGTGGTTCAACGTAGCACTAACGGAATTGACTTTGTAACTGTAAAATCTGTTTCTGCTTTGAGCAAGCTATCAGGTGCAACTTACAATTACTCAGATTTGGTTAGCACTACAGGTAAGTTATATTACAGACTGCAAGTGGTAGATAAGAGCGGTGCTTCTACATACAGCAAAACAGTTGTTATAACAATTGGTGCTGGATATTCATTCTCTCTTTATCCAAACCCTGTTAGAAATACACTTACATTACATGTAGATAATAACAAGGCAGAAGATGTTACCCTGCAAGTAATTAGTATGTTAGGCAAGGTTGTACATCAACAACAGGCTCACTTAAATGCTGGTATTACTGATGTTTCTTTAGATGTTGCCAATTATGCACAAGGAAGTTACATAGTGGTTATCAAGGGTGATACAGTTCAACAAAAACAATTCATTAAGTTGTAAACTTTTTGATAAGCTTTTATAAGAAACCCCCCTGCTTCTAGATTTAGATGGCAGGGGGTTTCCTTTTTTAAATGATAGCACAAGCTTAAAAAGTTGTTACTTTGGTTACGAAAAGAGGCGATATGAATTATGGGTTAGATTGATGATCTAGTATATACCCATCAGTTTAAAAAATTTAACCTGCAATTAAAAAATAAGCAATGGAAAATAAGGCTAACAAACTAACAACGACAGCAAGTATTGTTGTAAGCATCTTGTTTTATTTTTCTGCTACTGCACAACATAGCTTGTATCTTAATTCTGTCCAAAATGGGGTCACTAGCGGAACTAATTTGGCTGTTTCGCTTCATGCAAAAGGCTTTAAGGGCATTGTAGGTATTCAGGGTTCCATTGTTTGGGATAGTACTACCTTTAAATATAATAATATTACATACGGAACAAACAGTTCGCTTCAACTCGGTGCAAGTAATTTGAACATATCTACAAATTACCTTACCTTCCTTTGGATTGATCCAGCATTAAATCCTGAATCTATTCCAGATACCAGTATCTTGTTAACCATGAATTTTACAGTAAAGAAGAATGTGGTGGGCTATAATTCTGTGCTGCTTTCAAATTCTCCAACGCCTGTGCAAATAGCCGATAGCATTGAAATAACTCCAGTTACCCTTAAATCTTTTAGTGGTTTTTACAGCGCAGGAAATGTCAATATTTCTTGGTCAACAGCTACAGAGTTGAATGTAGCAAACTATTCAATTCAACGTAGTATAAATGGAATTGACTTTGTAGATGTAAAGACAATTCCCGCTTTAAATAAGCTTGCAGGTGCAATCTACAATTACTCAGATGCAATCAACACTACTGGAAAGCTATATTACAGATTACAAATAGTTGACAGGAATAGAGCATCTGTATACAGTAAAATAGTGCTATTAACGGTAGGCGAGGAATTCACATGCTCGCTTTCTCCAAACCCTGTTAAGAACAAAATACTTACATTGCATATCAATAATAACAAGTCTGAAGATGTGATTGTACAAGTGGTAAATATATTTGGCATAGCAGTTCAGCAAAAAACGGCTCATCTATTTCCAGGCGTTAATGATATTTCATTAGGCATGATTAATTATCCAAAGGGAAGTTATTCAGTGATTATTAAAGGGACGCATATTCTACAGAAGCAATTCATTAAGCTATAGGGTTTCTGAATCCCTATTGATATTACTTTCTTCTTACCACGATCTAACCATTATTTGTTTTATAAATGCCTGCTAGCTATTTATTTTTTATCCATTGCCCATAATTGGATGCCATTATGCCCAATTTATCATACTCTATATTACCTATCCCATATTCCATTCGTACTAGTGAAATCTTTCTTTTAGAAAAGTTATAAAATATTAATTAATACTGGTTATTTTTCAATTTACGCCAACAGGATTGTGCAGGATAGTTCTGAATTAATAAGTAGTAATCTTGCACTGTATTTAACACGGTACGTAGGTATTAAATCTGCTGATTCGAAATTATTACAAAATGCTATATGAGTAGATACTTGCTATTTGTCTCTTTTCTAAATCTTCTCTTCTTTTCTCATAAAATAAGTGTTCAAAGATTTGTTGATATTATTTTACACAAAATATTTGATACAGTTAACATATATACTTGCCATTACAATGGCAAGGCACAACCTTATATTTATTCGGCACAACTTACTTCGATAACCATCGATTCTATAATTATTCACAAAGGCATTCAGATTAATAACATAGAAGCATTATGATAAACAAGGTAACAAAATACTTGGCAGTGGCCTTAATCTCAATGATTACAACTTCAGTTGTGGCACAGATAGATCCACATTTTTCGCAGTACTACATGTATCCACTGTGGTTGAATCCTGCTTTAACGGGTGCGGTGGATGGAAATTACAGGGTATCTGTTATTCAAAGACAGCAGTGGGGTAGCATTACAAGTCCCTTTACAACTTCTGGCATTTCGGCAGATATGAATACTTCACAGAATATGAACTTTGGTATTAATCTGTTGCAACAATCACTTGGAGAGGCTGGCTATAAATACACTACCGGAAATTTATCTGTATCCTATTCAGGCATTCATTTGGGCAAGGAAGGCTGCAAGGTAATATCTTTTGGTATGCAAGGTGGCTTTTTAGGCAGACAAATCAACTTATCAGAAGCGCAGGTAAATGACCAATATCAAGGAGGTGGTTATAATTCTGCATTACCCACCAATGAAATGATAGTAAAACCTTCTGCAAGTGTTTTTGATATGGGTGCCGGTGCATTTTACTATGATGCAAATCCCGATAAAAAGGTAAATCTATTTGCAGGGTTCTCTGCGGGTCACCTTACGCACCCAATGATCCATTCTTATCGGCTAATAACGGGGCAAAGCTTCCCATTCGCTACACTGCTCATGCGGGAGCAAATATTTATTTATCCGAAAGAACCCAGTTGGTTCCTAATCTACTCTTTATGAATCAAGGTAATGTTAGTGAAACAATGGTGGGCGGATATGTTCAAATGGCCTTAAACACAACAACTGATGTAACGGCTGGGTTAAATTATAGGGTAGATGATGCAATAAGTCCTTATGTAGGATTGAAGATTGGTGATTTCACTTTTGGTGCCAGCTACGATGTAAACTCATCTAAGTTAGGTAAATTGGTGAGCGGAACAAATGGCTTCGATTTGTCATTGATGTATACCGATAGCAAAAAACAAAAGGGTTACTTCAAATGTCCTCGTTACTAATAATTTAATTGTACTGCTTACATAATTACAAAATACATTCTCATGAACAAAATTGTTATAATCGGTTTAGGTGTCTTGATTCAATTAAGTGGAATTGCACAGAAAAAATCTGATTTAAAGAATGCAGATAAATTCTTTAAAGAAGGTGATTACTATAATGCCACCGCAAGTTACGAAGTCTATTTAGGCATTAGAAAACCTGTAACCTCTTTCTCTCCTTACTCACTTAAGCGCAAAAATACTGGTGCTACAGACGAGAGTCCAGTTGCTGCCATCAATACTATCAACACCAGTACTTTAATAACAAAACCCATTGCTTGGCAGATGGGAGAGAGTTACCGTCAGTTATATCATTACCAACGTGCGGAGCCGTGTTATGCAAGGGTTGTTGCCTTCGGTTCTGGTGCCGATTATCCACTTGCTCACTACTGGTACGGGGTATGTCTTCGCAGTAACAGCAAGTTTGCCGAGGCAGAAAAACAAATTAAATTATTTCTTGCTGAAAATACTAAAAGCAAGGAAAATATTGAGTTGGGAAATAAGGAATTGGCTACGCTTGCTTACATAAAACAACAAATGGGCAAAGCTGATGCCTCCCTAACCTTTAATAAACTAAAAGGAAATGTTGGACAGGCTGAAGGTGCCTATGCGCCCATTGTTTTCAACGACACGCTCTTGTTCACATCCGCACGTATTGTTGACACGGTGGGTAAGCTTAGCAATGCCAATATGCACGTGAACCATCTTTTTTATAATACACTTGCTAATGGAAATGCAGTTACCGGCAATGCTATGATGCTTCATTTTCCATCGAAGTTGTCTGAAAATGAAGGCACGGCTGCACTAACATCTGATAAGAAAAAACTTTATTTTGCCAGAAGTTCTGGTGAGACAATGAAATTTTTATCTACTATTTATGTAAGTAACAGATTGAATGATGGTACTTGGGCTGATCCTGTAAAGTTGGATGACAAAATAAACAAGTCGGGCTATAACTCCATTCAGCCCTCTATTACACCAGATAATAAATATTTTTTGTTTGCATCAGATAGGGAAGGAGGCATTGGCAAGTTTGATATTTGGTGTTCTCCAATAGATGCTTCTGGAAATTTGGGCGAACCATTTAACCTTAAAAGCATCAATACCAACGAAGATGAACAAGCTCCTTTTTATCACGCTACCAGCCAAACACTTGTTTTTGCAAGCAAGGGCTATCAAGGAATGGGAGGTTATGATTTATATGCAGCAAAAGGAGATATCCTTCATTTACAGACACCTGCCAACTTGGGTTATCCAACCAATTCTCCTAAAGATGATATCTACTTTTTCAGTGCTTCAAACGATAGTCTTTTAAAAAAATCTTTTGTCAGTTCAGACAGAGCGTCCGATTGCTGCCTTGAATTATTTGCAGTAAACAAAACCTATCCTGTTAAGCATAAACAAAGAATACTAGGCAAGGTAACCGATTGTACATCAAATAGCCCGGTAGATGCTACTACTGTTTCTATTGGCAATACAGCCGGTAATTATGCACTTTCTACTACATCAAGCGGCTCTTTCAGTATTGCTGTAGCTGATTCTGTTACAGGATTTGATTTCTCAAAAGATGGCTATATAAGCAAGACAATTCCTTTTGCAGTTGCCAGCAGCATTGCACGTGACACCGTTTACAATGTATCTGTTTGTTTGGAAAAGATTCCAGTAAAAGATACTGCCAGGGTAATTGATTCGGTAAATACAAGTGAAAAACCATTGATTGTATATTTCGATTTCAATAGGTCTGATGTTAAGGAACAATTCTACCCTGTGCTTGATCAGGTTGTTGACTTACTGAACAAGTATCCATCAATATCCATGGTATTAGAGATAAATGGTTACACAGATGCTAGAGGTTCTGAGCAATACAATATGAAACTAGGTCAGATGAGGGCTGAATCTTGCAAGAACTACATTGTCGGTAAAGGAATAGATGCACAACGTTTGGCATTGAAATCATTTGGTAAGGCAATTCCGGTTGCAGCAAATACCACAGACAATAAGAAAGATAATCCAGATGGCAGGGCGCTGAACAGGCGTGTAGAAATGACCATCAAGGCGGTCAAGACCAAGTAATTATAAAAAAACAACACTCAGAATAAAAAAGCAAAGACCCTTGGAGATAAATCTTCAAGGGTTTTTGCTTTTTGCATTTCATTTGCCTTTTATCTCTTTTCCAGTTTTAGTAGTTTTTCATCGTTATCTATATACACATTCAAATTCTAATCATTGTGAATGGCAAAAGATGCAGAATTGAGTTCAACTTATAGAGAATGAACTTCAACGTGTACACGTTCGGCTTCAAAGACACCACTTTGGGATGCAACTAATACGGAATGAGATGCAACAAATACGGAATGAGGCTCAACTTATACACGTTGGAGCTCAAAAGCATCAAGTTGGAGGCAAAAGCCACCACGTTTGACCTGAAAGACATCACGTTTGGCTACAAAAGCATCATGTTGAGGCTCAACGTGATGATTTTGAGCTCCAACGTGTGTAAGTTGAGCCTCATTCCGTATTTGTTGCGTAAAATCGTGTATATTTTGAGGGGGATGAATGGAGTTTTTGATGGAGAGAGAGGAGAGGTGATTGGAGATTTATAGAGAGAGTCAGCTTGGCGAAGTGTTCTTACGCTGTTCGCAGATGTTAAGCGAAGCGCATCTCGAACTTGCAAATGGTAGGGATTTACAATCCCGATACGCCATAATAAAATTTTTACTTGTGCTCACCAGCCAACCCAGTTTGTAACTGGAATACGATTGGATAAAACAAAAGTGTAGCTACTACCTAAGGGTGATGGCTGCACTGTTGTTTTATAGTTGCCAACTACATAAAAGGTATCTTTGTAGAAATGTAAGGATAATGACAGACAATGAATTAAAGGAAATATTTGCAAAATTGGCAGTTGCACAAGCTAAAACCGAGGCACAAATGGCAAAAACAGATGCAACCCTCGAAAGGATGGGTATCCATTTGGGCGGTATTACTGACAATAATGGCAGCAATTCACAAGATTATTTTTATAACTCATTATTGGATAATCCCGTCTTGGGAGGCATTAAATATGATTCCATCTCAAAAAACTTAGAGATAAGATCTAAACGTTCACAAGGCGAATTTGATTTGGTCATGTTTAATGGAGAAAGCATCGCATTGATAGAATGTAAATACAAGGCTCATAAAAGTGATGTGGAAAAATTGATAAACAAAAAAGTGGATAGCTTCAAGAAACTGTTTCCTGTGTATGCCAACTATAAGTTTTCCTAAGAACCTGTTCATAATCTTCTGAGTAGGATGGCGATAAATGCGAGTACCATGAATTGTAGGCTTGTATTGAGTTTGCG
>JANYEU010000107.1 GCA_025362915.1 Chitinophagaceae bacterium
TTTTTTCGCAGTTGAAAGAAAGAACACATGCATAATGCCTATTAACAGGATTTGACTACTGGAAATGGTGATTGCCAGCATAAGTACAACTGATCAAGACATTTTATAAAACGAAAAGTGCAGCCCCACCTTGGTAGTAGCTGCACTTTCAATACGGTCAACAACCTTTTGAAGGTTGTTGACCGTAAAATTATTCCTTTACAAAACCAACCCCACTTATCTTGCCATCAGTAGTTTGAATACGCAGGTGATATACCCCTTCTAGTAAAAAGTGCAGATACCACACAATAGGTAGCTGCACTTTCTTCCAGTTTAGCAGTTCATTCCAGTGATTTTGAATGTACTCAATCCCAACATTTGGTCAAACGGATAGTTACTTATCCTTCTAAAAATATAAAGTGCAGCTACCAACCCGTAGGTAGTAGCTGCACTTTATATAAACCTGACAGGTCTTCGAGACCTGTCAGGTATTAATTCCTCCTTATTCCTTCACAAATCCAACCCCACTCACCGCGCCATCTGTAGTTTGAACACGCAGGTGATATACCCCTTCTAGTAAAAAATGCAGCTACCACACAATAGGTAGCTGCACTTTATTCCTATTTAGCAGTTCATTCCAGTGATTTTGAATGTACTCAATCCCAACATTTGGTCAAACGGATAGTTACTTATCCTTCTAAAAATAACAAGTGCAGCTACCAACCCCTAGGTAGTAGCTGCACTTTATATAAACCTGACAGGTCTTCGAGACCTGTCAGGTATTAATTCCTCCTTATTCCTTCACAAAACCAACCCCACTCACCGCACCATCTGTAGTTTGAACACGTAGGTGATATACCCCAGATGGCAAACCACCCACAGAAAGTATAGGATTGGTAGCATCTTTAAACGCTTGTGTCTTAATTACCCTACCCATATTATCCACCATCTGAACAGAAACGATATGATTACCACTAATAGTTACAGAACTCTTTGCCGGATTTGGATATACCGTAATTCCTAATTGGTAATTCGTAATTGCCACAGAAACCACCTTACTATAAGCAAAACTACCATCTTTATCTACACTCTTTAGCCTGTAGTAGTTAATGCCATTTGTAGGCGTATTATCTGTAAACTGATAGCCATTTGCCCCACTTCCTATTGCTTTTACCACGCCAATATCCGTAAAGGCAATACCATCGGTGCTGCGTTGGATAATGAAGTGGCTAGTGTTTAGCTCTGTGGAAGTGTGCCAATTGATGGAAATGGTTTTACCTATTTCAGTGGCGGTAATATCTTTTAAAGTTATTGGGGTTACTGCTGTTCTTGTAACATTTAGCTCTAATAAATAAGTACCTGTAAGTCCTTGGAAATACGGTGCTACATGAAAATAAATGGTTTGTCCACCTTTAGCTGTAATAGGTTGCTGTAAAGTGTCTTGATAAGTTCCTGTCCAATTAATACTATCGTACGACATGGAAAAGATTCCATTTAAAGAATATAAACTATCAGTTCTGCTGTATGATTGGTTATTGAATACTGGTTTTATAGAATAGGTATATCCTTTGGGCAGTTTTATCTTATAGAAATCATTGTCTGTACCAACATGAATATTAGAACCTGCGGTACTTGCATAGCCAGTATTGTTGGTGAATGTAAGTGGGAGTAAATATGATTGACTGATTAAATCGTTGGGTTCGTAAATATCTGGAAACTGCACAGGTGGCTGTACACTAACAACAATGGGATTGGTATATTTACCACTACCTGTTAACCGCCAATACCCATTGGTTAAGCTATCCTCTACAAGTAAAAGATAGGTTCCAGGCTGTACATTAATTGTAGGATGATAAGTTATTGCATTAGTGTAATGATACCCTGTTTTAAGCCCTGTTGTAGCTGTGTGGCTGCCTAATAGTTGTGCAAAAGTGCCATCCAGATTATATAAGGCTGCTGCAAACTGACCAGTAAAAGTTGTTGAAGCCCTGTTTACTACGTTAAAAGAAAAAGTATCTGGCTGCCCTTGTGTAAGAATCTTTGGAGTGGTTTTAAGCGGGGCATACAATACCAGCGAGTCGAATATATCTCCCATTATCGTTAATGTTGCCTTGTTTACAAAACCTAGCGTGTCTGCTACGGGTAACCAATTTCCACCCGTTGGTCTATAAAATATTTCAACTGCATACTTTCCTGGCACAAAGTTCAATTTTTGATTGGTGGCAAAGGTTAATACTTTGGTATAATGCTTATTTGGAGGTAGTGTTCTATTACTCAATACTTGTACATAATCTACAAACTTTGAGGCAGTGTCAAACAACGCAGCACAATAATCGCCATTAAAAGTGGTGGTACTCCTATTTACAATATTGGTAGATATGAATAATGAATCACCATAATAGATAGTAGTATCGGCTGGCGTAACATTAGTATATAATCGAATATCATTTACCACTTTGCTTTGTGAAGGTTGAATGCCTATGATTGCTATTTGTCCAGAATTATAGCCACCAGTTCCACCACCAGTTCCTAAGTTTCCCGGATTTAATGAATCAATTTCATAGTACCCGTCATCACTTCCACTCCACCCCCAATTAAAGTGTAAATAGTTATTATTATCATACCCATCCGCAACAAATATATGTCCGCCTCCATCACCAGATCCCCTGTATAATACAGGTCTCTTTGAATTCAATTCATTTTTCATCACATTAATCCATGCCAAATCTGTAAAATTATATCTCCATAATGTCACAATTGTAGTATCATAACCAAAGTATGTTTTTAACGCATCATCAACGGGATGATATATTTTTCCACCAGTAGTATTGCATACACTTTCATCGCCATAATCCATATTTACACTTACTCCACAGTGATACATCAAGGTTGCTACTGCATTTATTTGAGCATTTGTGGAAGAATAAGTAAGTTGTAAAGGCATTGAACTCCATTGATATGTAGTGTTGCCAAAGTTGGCAGATTGCAATCCTAAGTAGGCATTTGTTAATGGGGTGTAAGAGTTAAAACCCATTCCTTTAGTTGGATAATTCCAATATTTCATTACTTGTGCCATAGCAGTAGCTCCGCAACCTGTAACTGTTCGCCTATTAATAATAGAATCATAAGGACAAAGTGCATTGTAAGGGCTATAATTGGGAGAATATGGCTTTTGATCCCATTTTGTTTGTATCAATGGTCCCACAAATGGAGGCGTGCCTGTAATCCCAAATAGCTCATATTTATTTCTGGCAATAGGAGCTTTTAGTTCTTGCCAACTACTTTTAATGGCATCTGTTGCTT
>JANYEU010000176.1 GCA_025362915.1 Chitinophagaceae bacterium
AGGGTGAAAACAAGAAGCAGTAGTAAAAAACAAAGCTGTATCCTTGCATAAGTAATAACCCAAATTACAGTAAACAAATATTAAAATTAACACCAAAAACTGTCAAGTAATTTCAGGAGGGGTCAAGTCACATAAATGTCATCGGTTGTCGTTACCCGTGCCATCGGTAGTCACATAAATGCCATCGGTTGTCGTTACCCGTGCCATCGGTAGTCACATAAATGCCATCGGTAGTCGATACCTGTGCCATCGGTAGTCACATAAATGCCATCGGTAGTCGTTGCATGGGTTTTTGTACCCGTAAAACCATTAAACATACAGGGGATAGAAGTAAGAGATGACTTCATTTTAAGCATTATGTTGTGAATAGCAATTAGCGTTTATTCAATTTATTCATCTGTTTTCGTGATGCATTCCATTTAGTATTTTTCTGTTTTTTAATGAACATGTCAATTGTAAAAAAAATGAACCGAGCCATCACTTTCTTATTGAAACAAGTATTACCTGTATTAATTTTATTTAGTTGCAATTACTTCAAGGCCATTGCCCAGAAGGGTGAGGTTTCTATCCTGTTTACGGCATCATCGGGCAAAAGCATATCCATCAAAATGGATAAGCCTATGTTTAAATTTGATAACCCACATGGTTATTGGTTTATCAATCCACACAATGCTAAAAGGCATTTCAATGTGCAGCCCGATGCTGGTTATGGCTATGCCGATGCCGCTTTTATTGACTTGAATGATATGAATGATGATATGGATATTTATAAAAACGGGGATAACAATATAAATAGTATATCATTCAGGAATAAGGGTTTTACCATATCGGCACCAAAATATTATACCAGGGATGGCGACAATAACCCCAAACCATTGCATATTCATATTACCAAATTTACCGCTGCCGAAATTGCTTTTACCATCAGCGGCACTGCCTACTACCAATCGCTGGCAGATAATAGTACCGACATGGGGCTTGGCAATATAGAAGGTAGTGGGTACTTTTTTAGGGAACCCACTTACGATAAAAGCGATGTGCTGATAGGTTGCAATTGCGACCCTACCATTTATGCCACCGTGTATGATGCGGAAAGTGATATGCGCAGTAATTCTGCTTGCGAAAAAGCCTGGACCAACAAATTATATAATGCCGTGAAGAAAGCGTACCAGCCACTATATGATAAGTTGCAGTATAATACTGCTGACAACATGAAGGCGGGGGATATTTATATCCGACCGATGCCGGGCTGTGTAGATATGGCGGATACGTCTATTCATGCTGTTGATTGCCCGACCGATTATACCAATGGTGGACTGACCCGCTTGGATGCACATAAAAGATTGGTGCAAAAAGAAGATGCTTTTGACCTTCGGTTAATGCAACAACCGGGTGATAGTGTAATGGCCGCACCTGCTGTGGATGTGGATTATTATAAACGTTTGGCGAGCTTCGCCGATTCGCTGACCAAGATGTTGATGGCAAAAAAGATAAGTCAGGAAGAATACATGAAGAGACTAAAAGCCGCTTCTGAAAACAAGGCCATGACAAATATGGCTGCCGATCTTAAAAAGAAGGAGATGGAACTGAACCTGACCATCAAGATATTGGTGAATCCGGATAATGCGGAACAAACGCTGTTAAAGCTTTCGGATGTGAAGAATACAAAAATCCAACACAATATAAAAGGTGCTTCCTTCGAAATCTATTCGCCCCAGTTGCAGGATAATGATGGCAGTTGGCTAGGCAATCGATTAAATATTTATGTAGGAAAGTTTACACCGCCTGTTTCGGGTGTTTCTGGAGGAGGCTTTCCTGCCAAGGTAACCAAAGCTATATATCCACCAAAAGGAAATAAGCTAAACATTTATTCCATCATCATAAAGCTGGATGGGGGCAAAGATTTGCTGGATAAGGCGGTGGCAAACATAGATTTTAGCGAATTGGCCTCTTTGATAACAAGGTAAAATTAGCTTACTGACAATGGAGGGTATTTGATAAAGCAAGTCTTTCTAACAACATTGAACCATTATCCTTATTTTGCACCAGTAGTGTGTTTTACAAAAAATAACTCTTGCGTACACAATGATTAAACTTGCAGCTACAGAAATAGATAATGACGGGACGGTTATTGCGGTCTCTAAACCAACGCAAAGGTATTTGCAGGGCATATTACCGGCTGTAGGAACCAATATATATAGTTTAGGAGATGACAAAACCAATGCTTTACTGAAGGAACAGATAGAACAGGCTTTGCTGGAAGGAACACCGGTAGAGTTTACGGCTACCATCAAATCTTACCACATACAGTTCACCATACATAGCTTTCAGAATAATAAAACATTTATCTATTGGAAAGATTTAGGTATCTCTGTTCAAGACAATAATTCTTCTGATGAAAAACTTAAACTTCTTGATTTTGCCTTTAGGAACGCCGGCACCCCCATATTGCTAGTACTGGAAGATGCCACGTTTTACGATTTCAACGATTCTATGCTGAACCTTCTTGACTATACAGAAGAAGAGTTTAAGCAATTGACAATTCCGGACATTGACCCAAGTTTTGATAAATTGACCTGTAAGGAAAGATGGGTAGAATTCAGGATAATAAAACAAGGCACATTCCCCAACAAACTAAAAAGAAAGGATGGAACCTTGTTGGATGTGGAGATAAGGTGTAACCTAATTAATTACGAAGGAAAAGAAATAAACTATTCTTTCATTACAGACATGACTGAAAAGAAGCAACTGGATGAAAAGATAAGCCTGATAGATTATTCGTTCAGGAACGTGTCTTCCCCAATCTTTTTTATACAGGAAGACGAAAGCTTTTTAGATTACAATGAAGCAACCGCCCAACTGATGGGATATACAAACGAGGAGTTCAGGAATGTAACGGTTTTTGATATAAACCCAACGTTCAATACAAAAGAGGAATGGGCAATCCGATGGAAAGAATTAAACCGTTTAAGAACCACAACCAGCATCAGCCAATTGAAACGAAAGGATGGTGCTTTGATAGACGTAGAAGTAAAAATAAACATCATCAAACATGGCGACACAGAAATAAACTGTGGCTTTTATAATGACATCACCGAAAAAAAGAAGCTGGACGAGCAACTAAGATTGATAGATTTCTCTTTCAGGCACTCTACAAGTCCGATGATTTTTATTAAGGAAGATGGTAGTTTTCTTGATTTTAATGCTGCCGCCTACACTTTATTGGACTATACCCAGGAAGAGTTCCGACAATTAAAAGTAGTAGATATAAATCCCAACTATAACGAAACTACTTGGGCAAAACGATGGGAGGTACTTAGGGAAAATAGGGCCTTTATGTTTACCACACAATTAAAAAGGAAGGATGGCTTGTTGGTACACATAGAGGCCGGCGCAAATGTGATAGAGTATTCTGGGATTGAAATTAATTGTGCCGTAATGAATGACATTACCGAAAGATTAAGGCTGGATGAACAACTGCGATTGGTAGATTTTGCATTCAGGACATCAACAATCGCCATTATTTTTACAAGGGAGGATGGTAGCTTTTACGATTTTAACGAAGCCGCCCTGAAGCAGTATGGTTATACAGAAGATGAAATGAAAACAATGAGTGTTGCAGACCTGAGCATTAACCATAGCATTGAATCTTGGGAGGAGTCATGGGCTGCAATGAAGGATTATAAAACATTTGAAATAGACTGGAAACACAAGAAAAAGGATGGCTCCGTAATAGATGTATCTATAAAAGCCAACCACATAAAATATCAGGAAATGGAATTGAACTGTTCATTCATTACAGATATTACAGAGAAAAAGAAACTGGAGGAAGTACTGAAACAAAACAATGAGCGATACGAATATGTAACAAAGGCAACATCTGATGTGATATGGGAACATGACCTAAGAACCAATATGCTTTATTACAGCGATAATTTTACGGTGGTGTTTGGGCATGAACTAACAGGAAATTGGTTTCATCAAGGGGATATGGATAATATCTGGTGGCAAAACTTGCATCCGGATGATTATGCGATGGCAATAGAATTTGAAAAGCAGGTATTGGCCAGTGATGGTCGGAAGTGGGAAAGCGAATACAGGCTGAGAAAAGCTGATGGAACGTATGCCTGGGTTTTTGACAGGGGATTTGCCGTGAGGGACGAAAATGGGGAAATAATTAGGTGGGTGGGTTCCATGCAGGATATTACCCAAGAGAAAAAGATAGAAGAAGAACTGCGAAGAAGCAACCAACGCCATGAGTTTGCCACCCTTGCCACATCGGATGTGGTTTGGGAAACTGATTTAATAAACAACACCCTGTTTTTGAGCAACAACTTCACCACCATATTTGGACACAGGATAGACGGTCTGCAACCAATAGAAAACAGCATCTGGCAACAGAACGTACACCCCGATGATTTGCAAAGGATACAGTCGTCAGAAGCTGCCATAATCAATGCCAGGGGAGAAAAGTGGCAAAGCGAATACCGCTTTAGAAGAGCCGATGGAACGTATACTACTGTGCTGGATAGAAGTTTTGCAGTGAAAGACCAGAACGGCGTTGTGGTTGCAATGATTGGGACCATGCAGGACGTTACCGAAAAGAAAAAGATAGAAGAACTGAAGAAAAGTTATCAGCGGTACGAATATGCCACACTGGCTACCTCTGATGTAATATGGGAAGCCGATCTTGTGGATGCAACCTACTTTACCAGTAGGACTTTTACAGAACTTTTTGGACATAAATCGGGCGTTTACGAACATATAATGGATAACCAATGGCTAAGCAATGTACACCCCGACGACCTGCCAAAGGTTTTGCAAACAACTGAAAATGCCATCAACAGTAATGAAAGCAGATGGAAAAGCGAATACCGCCTGAAGAATGCAGATGGCGAATACGCGATGATACTGGATAGGGTTTTCCTTGTAAAGGATGAAAATGGAAAACCGATAAGGCTTGTAGGGGCATTGCGCAATATAACTGACAGAAAACAACGGGAAGAACGGTTGAAACTTTTTGAAACCGTAATCACCAATACGACCGATTCAGTAATAATACGTGATGCGAAAAGATTGGCTACAGGTGGTTTGCCATTACTGTATGTAAACGAAGCTTTTACACAAATGACAGGATATAGTTTTGATGAAATAAAAGGCAGAACCTTGAAATTAATGAACGGTCCGCTTACCGACCAGACCGAAAGAAACAATTTGAGGACTGCCATAGATAATTTCGAACCTGGAAATATGGAGGTAATAAATTACAAAAAGGATGGTACCCCTTTTTGGGCAAGCGTTTCCATTTTTCCAGTTGCCGATGTGAATGGGGTATTTACACACTGGGTTTCTATACAACAGGATATTACAAACAGAAAAAAAGCAGAAGCTGAAAAAGAACAATTACTAAATGAATTGATTCATAATAATAAGGAATTAAAACAATTTGGCTATATCACCACACACAACCTACGGGCACCGCTTACAAATCTGGTTTCTATTTGCAGATTATTAGATACAAATAAAATCGAGGATACCCTCAGCAAAAAATTGGTGGAAGGCTTTAAACAATCTACCATACAGCTCAATGATACATTGAATGATCTGATCAATATCCTTATCATCAAAGAAAATCGTAACCTGCCTACTACAGAGCTAGGGTTTAAGGATATGCTAACCAAGGTGCAGTCGTCTATTTCCAATACACTCCTTACCGCAGGAGCCATCATAATATCCGACTTTTCTGCAGTAGAATCGGTTGAGTTTAGTAATACTTATTTGGAAAGTATCTTTTTGAACCTGCTAACCAACTCACTTAAATATGCACATCCTGAAAGAAAGCCTATAATTAAAATAACTACGGCAAAGGATGCAACCGGCAATATCATCCTCACCTTTTCAGACAATGGGGTAGGTATGAATATAGAAAAGGTGAGAGATAGGATATTTGGGCTGTACCAACGTTTTCACAAAAATGCAGATAGCAAAGGCATCGGCTTATACCTAATCCACTCACAGATTACCGCTCTTGGGGGCAAGATAGAAGTGGAAAGCGAAGTGAATATAGGAACTACTTTTACCATTACGTTTAGGGGGATAGATAGAAGTAGGGGGCGATGATTGTCCAAGATTAATAAAACTTTTTGGTGGAATTAAACCCTTTCGAGGTTTTTGAACCCTATATAAGTTAGTTCTCCATCTTGCAACATGAAAAACTTATGTACACTGTCATCTCCTGAAATAGCTTGTCAGCAAAATGGACAA
>JANYEU010000201.1 GCA_025362915.1 Chitinophagaceae bacterium
AAAATCAGCACAATGGGTTACAAAATAGTTTGGACCAAATCCATGTAGTGTCAATGCTTCCTACTTATCATCATACACATCAAAGTCTTCTTGTTCCTTCCAAAGCTTTATCAGATACCAAATCAGCAAGGGAATACTTGCTATCAACCATATATAAAATATAATATTACCCAGCCCCACCTTTCCTTCAATGTATGCATAGCCCAACATTATCCCGAATGTAGAGTTAACCCCCATCCAGAAGAGTACAATCCCAATGGTTGTCAATATGCGTTTTAAAAATGCCGCTACTTCGGGTTCCATTGTTTGTAAATTAGTGGTACGTTTTACGTTGTAGGTTGTACGTATAACTTACAACGTAAAACATACAACTTCTTTTTCCTAGTGCATCATCTTTTGTAACTTCTTTGTCAAGAAGAATAATATCAGCGAAGCAAGCCCTGCCATAAAAACAAATAACATAAAGAAATTATAAAGGTTGCTCATCTCATATATTCCTAGAAAATTTGTTGTCTTATTATCGGGGTACAAACTACTCAATACACCGGCAAACTTATTGGCAAAGGCATTGGCTGTAAACCATACCGCCATTAACAAGGAGGCAAACTTGGCAGGTGCCAATTGATTTACCAACGATAATCCTATAGGTGATAAACACAACTCGCCACAGGTGTGCAAGAAGTACATACCAACCAACCAGATCATACTTACTTTAATACCAGGCTGCACATTTTTTACGCCAAAAGCTATCCATAAATATCCCAATGCCAATAAGAATAGACCTAATGCCATCTTAGTTGGAGACGAAGGTTCACGCTTGCCTAGTTTTAGCCAAAACCAAGCAAACAGGGGTGCCAACGTTACTATAAATACAGAGTTTATTGACTGAAACCAACTCGCAGGTACAACATAAAATCCTAAGTTGCGATTGGTTTGTTCATCCGCAAAAAAGGTTAGCGATGCCCCAGCCTGCTCGTAAGCACTCCAAAAAAAGATTACGAAGAACGATACGATGAAGATAACTGCCACTTTAGATTTCTCTATTGGATTCAACGATTTCTCTGAAAAGATTACAATAGCTATAAAAATAACAGAGCCTATTAGCAAGTAAAATAGGTAGTTAAATACCTTCACATCTATATAGATCAATCCAATCGTCACAAAAGAGAATAATAGCAATCCGCCAACAATAGTCGCAGGTTTTGTGGCTATTGCAGGCGAGTTGGCGGGCGTTAATCCCAATGTATTTCCTTGAGGATCTTTTACGTATTTATGGTGAAAAAGAACTTGTACCACCACGCTCAACAACATGCCGATGCAACCAATCAGAAATCCCCATTTAAAGTCGTCTGGCCTTCCGGTATCACCAAACAGTCCGCAGAGGAATGGCCCGAAAGCACCGCCCACATTGATGCCCATATAAAAGATAGTATAAGCCGCATCTAATCGTCGGTCGCCTTTGGGGTATAATTGACCTACCAAAGAAGATATATTTGGTTTAAAGAAGCCATTGCCCGCAATCATAAAACCTAATCCTGTGAAGAATAACCACGATGATAATACTGGCGAAGAATGATAGAATGTACTACAGAAAAACAATACCAATTCGCCCAAAGCCATCACCAAACCTCCTGCAATGATGGAGCGTTGATTTCCCCAATACCTATCTGCCATATATCCGCCAATCAATGGTGTTAAGTACACCAATCCTGTATAACTGCCATATAGGTTGGAGGCAAAAACCTTATCGAACAGCAAGGCTTTCGTCATAAATAAAATGAGTATGGCGCGCATACCATAATAGTTGAACCGTTCCCACATTTCGGTTGCAAACAACACATACAAACCCTTTGGGTGTCTCTTTTCATCAAAAACTATATCCATTATGTTCTTTTGAGTTTAAAATAATGTCCCAAAATAGGGGATAATTCCAAATAAACAATAAATGCTTGGGTTATTAACCAGAAACACATAAAACTTGTTAAACTACCCAATGGTTTCTTCCGTAACAAAAACACAAAAGCCGCAAACCTTATATTTGCCCCGTTACAAAAAACAGTTCATGAAAGGAAAACATCTAGCATTAATTATTTCAGCTATCATCATCGCCGATCAGGCCATGAAGTTTTACATAAAACTACATTTCGTTTCCGGACAGGAGTATGATGTTTTGGGTACTTGGTTCCGTCTTCATTTCATAGAAAACGAAGGGATGGCATGGGGATGGAAGTTTGGTGGTGATTTAGGCAAGA
>JANYEU010000229.1 GCA_025362915.1 Chitinophagaceae bacterium
TAACAGTAAGTGTTACAAAGATAAGAAATACGGGTGTTGGCAAATTGGCCGCAATGGGAAGTGATCTGAAAGTGGCCATGACAGGATCACTTTTTACAGGAACACAACCGCTAACACCCACAGCATTACAAACATTGATAATTTTCGCCCAAATTCAAATCTTGTGGTTATGAAATAGGTGAAAAAAGGGAAAAATAAATAGTTAACTGGCATGGAGGAAACAAAACGGTTGGAATGTGATTTTAATGTTTATAACTAACGGCGGTATAATTTTTTGTATCTGTAAGTTTGTACGATGAAGCAAGAAGTTTTTTTTAAAGATTTGGGCTTGAGGCATTTTAAGGAAGTGTGGGATTTGCAAGAAATACTACTAAAGCAAAGTGTGGAGGCAAAAAGAAATTTAGCCAATGCCACGACGGAACAAGAGAGAGATTTATATAATGACCAGATAGTTAATCACTTGCTATTTGTGGAGCATTATCCTGTTTATACGCTTGGCAAGAACGGAAAGCCTGAGCATATCCTGATAAGCGATGAGGACAGGGAGAAGAAAGGGGTGGAGTATTTTCATATAAACCGTGGTGGGGATATTACTTTTCATGGACCGGGGCAACTGGTAGGGTATCCTATATTGAATTTGGATAAATTTAAGCCTGACCTTGGGTGGTACCTCCGCTGTTTGGAAGAGGTGGTTATATTGACATTGGAAGACTATGGTATTGACGGAGATAGGAGTCTGGGAGAAACAGGCGTGTGGATTGATGTAGGCATTCCGGGAAAGGAAAGGAAGATTTGTGCCATGGGCATCCGTTGTAGCCGATGGATAACGATGCATGGCTTTGCACTGAATGTAAATACCAACCTTCAATACTTTGAAAACATTATCCCTTGTGGCATAGCCCACAAACAGGTAACATCCATCCAGAAAGAACTGGACACCAGCGTACCCATGTATGATGTAAAAGAAAGGCTGAAAAGAAATTTTGAGATAGTATTTAACGCGTATTTGGTGTAGGGCTTCTGTAATAAGTTGTACGTTATAAGTAATACGTAAAACTTATAACGTAAAACATACAACTCTTTAGAAGGGAATAGCCAGATAAAACTTACTGTGCTCCTTCAATTTGTCGTCTACATATAAGTCGAAGTAATACCAACCGCCTTTCATAAAGTTAGTATTGTCTAATATCAGGTTATCATCCTTGGGTTGTTTTATCTGGAACAACTCATTACCAATTGGATCCAGAAAGACAACCCTATACTTATGAAGCTTGGCTTGAGGCAACCGAAGCGTAACCCTGTTTGTTTCTTCAGTAGCAAAGACATACATTGATGGCTTCCAAACGGGTTTTGGAACAAATGGTTTTAGAATAACATTGTAAATATCAATGGTATATAAGGTATCTTTTGTACGCTTGAGAACAGAATCTCTAAAACTTGGAAAGTTTACATACTCCAATTGTTCATACAAGGTATCGGTTGTTCTTTTATAGATATTTATCTTGTGCTTCATTACACTGTAAGGCAGGTTCTTGGATAGCATCAGTTCTTCATTATCCTTATCACCCGTTTCGCGGAGGTTATTCTTTTTGATAGGCTCAGGCTCATAGGGCTCATTGGTTTGGTTGAAAGAATAAAGCCCAATTGATTTAGTGAAATAATATGCACCACCTTGCAGTACATAAGATATTCGATAAAATACCTTAATCCCTTTTGGCATCCGCAAGTCTGTTACACCATTTTGTGGTAGTTCGGGTGATTGGGCAGAATAGATGGTAGAGAAAAAATGGGTGCTATCAAAAGAACGTTGTACCGAAAGCTGAATGCAACTATCACCAAAAGTGCTTAACCAGGTAATTAATATCTTTTGGTTATTAATGTCCCTGATATTGAATTTAGGGAGCGTATCCTGTGCTTTTACAGTAGAGGAAATAAGGAAGGTTGCCATTATGGTAGCCAATAATACTAATCTTTTCATCAGCGCAAATATATACTTTCATCTTTCTGAAAGTAATTGATGATTAGTACAATAATATTTTTACACATCGGATAAAAAGATTGTTTTGCCATAAGAAGCAAAAAGATAACTTCGCTGCACTAAAAAGTATATTATGGCAACACCGGAAGAACTAAAAAAAATTGCATCGCAAGTAAGGCGCGATATTGTAAGAATGGTACATGGCGTACAGAGTGGACAC
>JANYEU010000241.1 GCA_025362915.1 Chitinophagaceae bacterium
CTCATCTATACCCCTTACCATGGTAGAAACTACATAATCGAGGTTTGGAATGATAACGCCAATGGTATGTGTCTGTTTCTTTAGCAAATGAAGGGCAAGTTGATTGGGCTGATAGTTTAGTTGTTCCGCAAGTTCCATTACGGCCTTCCTTGTTTCTCCTTTTACATCATGCGTATCCCTGAGGGCTCTCGAAACGGTAGAAGTAGATATATTCAGTGTTCGTGCAATATCTTTTATTGTAGCTTGTTTTTCCATATCAGCAAACGTTTTTTAACTTTCAACCGGATAAAAGTAGTTGCTTATTTTAATTATCACACTAAAAATGCCGGAAACGATACCGGAAACGATGTCACGGGTTGCAGTTCATTTTTATCTAACAAATCCGTTTAAATATTGAATAAATTTCAAATAATTGGCATAATAAATAGAAAAGATACTTATCATTGGATGTTATTGGCCTTATTGTTACCCGCTATTTTTACAATGTTTATTATTTTGAAGGGTTAATTTTAAAAAAAGAGCGTTTTTCAGGGTGAATTATTGGTGAGTTATTTTCGGATTTCTTTCGTAAAACGATTGCGAAGCAGAAATAATATGTACAACTAACTATTTAATATAAAAACAATTGACCATTAAAAGAAATGTATGGGAACAAATTTGCAAGTGACACCTGAAGATTTAGCTGCTTTTGTAGAAGACAACAGCATGGAATGGGAAGTGGTGGCACCCGGGATGAAAAGAAAAATAATGAGCTACGATGGTAGGCTGATGCTGGTAAAAGTGGCTTTTGAAAAGGGAGGCATTGGGGTATTGCACCAACATCACCACAGCCAGATTAGCTATGTGGTAAGCGGGGTATTTGAAGTGGAAATAGACAATGTGAAAAAGATAAGGAGGGGGGGCGATGTTTTTTATGTGGCGCCAAACCTTATTCATGGGGCTATCTGCCTGGAAGATGGTATGCTGATAGACGTTTTTAGCCCAATGAGAGAAGATTTTATTACACTGAATACTGATGAGGCATAGAGTTTTTTTTGCAATATTTGGCGGACAATGCAAAAGATTCCAATGCTTCCAGTGTGGCTTATCTGTATCAGTAAGACGGCTTGGTGCTAAATACAATATTTCAAAAGGGAAGAATACTATCTAAATAAAATAACGGTTGGTACAGGCATATATTATTTACAGGTTGATGGAGAGGCTTTCAAGCTTTTTAAACCTTAATCAATCTAATAACCTTTTAAACTTTCATCAATGAAATGTCTATTTTTCTTTTTCTTATTACTAACTACAAATCTATTCGCCCAAGATGATATTTTGGTTAAAAAAGTGGTTTATCCCGCAGGATACGTAGCCAAAATTGATGAAATATATACAACCGTCAATGACTGGAAGGGAAGGGAGGATATTTATTATAACCCAACTGCTGCCAAGCCCACGCCAGTGGTTTTCAATATTCACGGTGGTGGTTGGAATCACGGAACCAAGGAGAGTCAAACTGGCTATGGAAGCTTTTTTAGTAATGGATATGCAGTTGCCAATATAGAATATCGGTTGACAGGTGTGGCTTCTGCGCCTGCGGCGATAGAGGATGTTCGCTCGGCAATTTTATATGTGGTTAAGAATGCAAAAGCCTTGAATATTGATCCGAATAGGATAGTGGTGATGGGCGCAAGTGCCGGTGGACACTTGGCTTTATTGGCTGGATTATTACAAAACGATCATCATTTTGATGCAACTTATAAAGATGTAAACGGATTTACCATCGCTGCCATCATTGATAAATATGGACCTACAGATTTAACCGTTCCGGGTGTGGAAAAGAACAGGTCGGCAGCGGCTTTTCTGGGTAGTTATTTAGGAAATAAGGATTTGGTGGCTTCTGTTTCGCCCATTTATTACGTAAAAAAAACAAGTCCGCCCATATTCATTGTACACGGTGATGCGGATCCGCTTGTTCCTTATGAACAGTCTGTTGCCTTACACAAAAAATTGGAAGAAGTGGGTGTAAAGACAACCTTTATTACCGTTCCTGGTGGGCATCATGGTGGTTTTGATAAGGATAAAAGCAAAGAGATTAGTGCGGCAATAGAAGCTTTTTTAAAGGAAGTGGTGCAGTAGAACCAAAGAGCAATAGCGAAAGGTAACGATGCATATCAATTAAATGGACTAGGCAATATGGTTGTATCTTATTTCATCGGAATGCTATGTTTTGCCATAAAGATGTTCATTTATGTGACGTGAATGAACATTTATACGGCTTGAATGAACATTTATATGGCTTGAATGGACATGTTTGTGATAAAAATGATACGCTTTGCAGCAGCAAGTTACAAAGATTTGAATATGACCCTAAATAATAAATAAAGGATTTTACCCATTAAAAAACAATCACAATTAAATTAAAGAATGAAAAGACGCTGTTGCTTGCCTGTGTTACTGTTGCTGATTCCTTGTGCGAAAATTATTGCGCAGCAGGATAAAAAACCAAACATCCTATTTATTGTCATCGACGATTTGAAACCAGAATTAGGTTGCTATGGAGATAAAATGATTAAGACACCCAACATTGATAATTTGGCAAAAATGGGGACTGTCTTTTTGAGTAACTATGTTCAGCAAGCGGTTTGTGGACCAACAAGGGCTAGTGTGATGACGGGGAAAAGACCAGATTATACCAAAATATGGGACTTAAAAACCCAAATGAGGGACATGAACCCCGATATTGTTACCCTTCCGCAATACCTGATTACACAAGGATACCAAACGGTGGG
>JANYEU010000251.1 GCA_025362915.1 Chitinophagaceae bacterium
GTCATCTACCTTTATAAAGCAGCAAATATTGCGGACAGAAATGGATGATATACTAATAAGAGGATGCAGTGAATGGGACAGGGCTTCCCAGAATCAACTCTATGCACTATACGCCCCAAAGATGTTTGCGGTTTGTTTTAAATATTCCTCCAATAGGGAGGATGCGGAAGACACCTTTCACGAAGGCTTTATGAAGGTGTTTGAGCATATAAAAGACTTTAAAAAAAGAAGGTTCACTAGAGGGTTGGATAAGACGGATAATGGTGAACACCGCCATAGAAAAGTATAGGAAACAGTTGCGGATGGTTACTTCGGTAAGTATGGACGAAAGTTACAATGATTATGGAAATCATTTTGTGGATGATATTCTGAGTAACATAGCCGCCAACGATTTAATGCACCTGATACACAAACTCCCCCCGCAATATAAGATGGTCTTTAACCTATATGAGTTTGAGGGATTGAAACATAAGGAAATTGCTGAATTGCTTGACATATCGGAAGGAAGTTCAAAGTCGAACCTCTCCCGTGCAAGGGCATCATTGCAAGAGGCGGTTAAAACAAGTGTAGATTCAGTGTACGGAAATGTTGCGAAATAATGGAAGGAAATAATAATATAGACAAGGATTTAAAGCAATTGCGAGACAGGTTCGAGGTGGATCCGCCCGAAAATGCTTGGAATTTATTGGATGCAGATTTGGAACGAAAGCAAGCAACCATGTATAGGCAAAGCCGCAATAGGTTTAAATTGCTTTCTATCCTTCTTGCATTGATGCTGATTTCTTTTGTGACCTATTACTGGTTTTATACACCCACAACCCTTTCGGGTGCTAAAAATTCTGGTTATAATGGTAGCGAAGCCAATGCAAATGATCTAGTGAAGAGTACCAAGAAGGCATCAATTACAAACAATACCACTCTTGGTAATGCTTCTGGTAAAAACATTTTTGTTTCAAAAATGGGGCAAGAGGCTTTGCATGATAAGGAGTCAATAAATCAAAGTTCCCCATCCCTTCTTTCGAATAAGAATCAACAATTAAAAGCGAAGGATGATGAGGTGGTTGTAGGAAAACAAAGCGTTGAACGCAATAATAGACAAGGCACTTTGGAGAATGGTAGCATGTCCATAAATAATGGTTCTTCATCACGGTCTAGTCAATATAATCAGGTGATGGGTAAGAATGAAGTGACTGCTATAACACATCATTCTTTATCTCTTTCCAATAAACATAATCAGGTATCGATTAAAAATAAAACCTTGTCTGAAAAAGGAGATAAGCTAGGATTAATTACAAATAAAAAACAAAATGATGAAAAGAGTGACAGGCTACATGATACATCAAATTTATCTGCATCAATTGATAATAATTCAAAAGAAAATAATATTGCAATAGTCATTTCTGATAGCTCATTAAGACAAGCAGCATCTAACTCCAAACCAGCAGAAACTTCTTTGGTAAAAGGAGATTCTGCCAAAATAAATATTAAAAAAGATTCTTTACAGGCAAAAATAAAAGGTAATAAATCGCAGTGGTCAATTGCTGCCTTCTATACGCCAAATTATTTTACAGGGTTTCATTTGTTAAAAAATGGGTCCGTCCACAGTTATGGGTATAATCCAAATAATTACAGCCAAGGCCAAAAAACAAATTATTCTTATGCTGCGGGCTTGGCAGTTGGGTATGATCTATCCTCTCACTGGGGCTTATCCTTGGGCGGTACCTATTCCACCATTGCGTATTCTATGGCATTGTCAACCATCTATGCAAGGTATGATGCCAATTGGCAATTGCAATATCAATATCCTACCGTCTGCGGAAATATCGAAATACCAAACACCTCAAACACAACGTTGCATTATGGTGATAGCCTCAAAACACCAACATCGTGTACGCAAGTGGTTAAACTAATAAGTGTGCCGCTTACAGTCAGGTTTCATATTGCTAAAAATAGGTTGAAGTTATATGCCGATGGAGGGGTTTCTGCCAATTTTATACTTCAAGAGAAGGCTAATATGGTGATTGGAAGCACCCAAACCACCATTATCAATAACATTGACGGACTTCAAAAGATGAACTACAGCTATCTTGTAGGAATAGGATTTGAATATGGGTTTTATCATTGTATCAATTTTTTTATAGAGCCTTCCTTCCGGGGTTCTATTTCTTCACTCACCCAAAAAACGGCATACTATTGTTATCCATATACATTTAACCTGAACACAGGTTTATCCTTCCATTTTTAATTATATTGTCAGTACCCTATATTTTATTTTTCCAACGCAACCATTGTTGCTTCTTGTCATCTATACCTGTAAGACTTAAAAATAAAAAATATGAAAAAACTATATACACTCCTCGTTCTCATTACCGGATGCCTGTTGCTTCAGTCATCGGTAAAACGTTTAGCCTACAGTTCGCAGCCGCCTCAAGGAAATACTGGCGCAGAGGGATTTACCTGTGTTGACTGTCATAATTCCTTTGGACTGAATTCAGGTGGCGGAAATGTTATTGTTTCTGGATTGCCCGCAAGTGACTATGTTCCAGGTAAAAAGTATGACTTTGCCCTTACCATCACTCATGGTGTAGCTGACAGAAAGCGTTGGGGTTTTTCTATCAAGGCTGTTGATGGGGCAGGCAATTCTACAGGTGCTTTCACTTCCACCAATGCAAATGCCAAGCAAAATGGCGAAGAACTAAGTCATTCTAGTGCAGTTATTACTGGTGCAACCAATACATTTACTTATAATAACCTCCATTGGACTGCCCCGTCAACTGCAGGGCAACAAATTAGTTTTTACTTTGTAGGAAATGCTGCAGATCACTCCGGAACAAATCAGGGCGATTACATTTATAGCAATGTGGCAACAATTGCTTTGCCATTAACGCTAAAAGATTTTACTGCAACAACCCTTAATGATGCGGTACTATTAAACTGGAATACAGCACAAGCGGTAAACAGTAGTTTTTTCACCGTACAAAAAAGTGTTGATGGGCAAAGATTCATTGATGTAACCAACGTATCTGTTTCTGGTAATGCTACTGCTGCGCAATATTCTTATTCCGATGCAAATCCGTCATATTTTGGAAGGTCTATCTTTTATCGATTAAAAATAGTGGATAAAGATGGCAAGTTCGCCTATTCAAAAGTGGTTTCTATATTATTGAAAGCAAAGGACGTTCAGATTGTTAATGTATATCCTAATATCCTTAAAGCTGGCGGTACTGCAAGAGCCAAGATAATTTCAGATAAGGATCAGGCATTAAGGATTTTATTGATGGATGCCAGCGGAAGAATAATTCAAAGCACCACACAATTAATAACTTCTGGTAATAACAATATTCAGTTTACGGTAAATACAACAGCAACAGGAATGATGTATGCAAGATTTGTATCAAGCACGGTATCTCAAAACATACCGATAATTGTAAACTAGAAAAAGGGGATATATTAGATATTTTTTCAAACATTCCATTTGCAGAAACCATCCTATTGATGGTTTCTGCAAATGGAATG
>JANYEU010000265.1 GCA_025362915.1 Chitinophagaceae bacterium
TATGGTTCTTATGTAATGGAAAATGTATTGTTTAAAATTTCTTTTCCTGCGGAATTTCATTCGCAGACTTCGGTGGAAGCAGCCATGACTTTGCATGAAAAATTGAAAGAGTTAGGTAAATCTAGTGACGATATTAAGAAAATAACCATCCGTACACACGAAGCGGCAATACGCATCATTGATAAAAAAGGGGCATTGGATAATCCTGCAGACAGGGATCATTGCATTCAATATATGATTGCAGTTCCGTTGATTTATGGACGATTAACCGCGGCCGATTATGAAGACAATATTGCTTCGGATGCAAGAATTGATGTGCTGCGCGATAAAATGAACTGTGTGGAAGATGTTCAGTTTACAAAAGACTATCATGATCCAGAAAAACGTTCTATTGCCAATGCGTTGACGGTAGAACTGAATGATGGTACTGTGTTAGAAGAAATAGTGGTTGAGTATCCTATTGGGCATAAAAGAAGGAGAGAAGAAGGGATTCCAGAATTGATTAAGAAGTTTAAAGTAAATCTTGCCAGAAGATTCCCTGAAAAGCAGCAACGTACTATTTTAAATACTTCATTAGATTACACGAAACTGGCAAATACTCCAGTAAACGAGTTTGTGGATTTGATGGTGATTTAGAAAATTAAAAAGCCATCCAAAATTAATTGGATGGCTTTTTTTTATGATTTAATAAAAATTAATTAGAAGGCTTTGGCTTTGCAGCAGGTTTTGGAGAAGGCCTAGTAGGTGCAGAAGAACCCGCAGGACTACTATCCAATAACCCTTGTGCTCTTAATTGATCTTCCACATCCTTAGGGAATTTCAATTTTAAATCCAAAGCAACCTTTATAACCAAGTTATCTGTTGGCGGTGCAACCAACAATTGGTCTCCCTTGAATACGTGCGTATATCGTTGTTCCTTTATAATCTTTTCCAAAGAAGCATAAATCTTCTGCTTGTATGGATACAACAGTTCCTCTTCCTTTTGTTGTACCATTTGGTTTTGATACTGCTGCCAGTTTACAATTTTGTATTTGTGTTGGTTTATTTCTTTTTGTACTATGCCACGAGTGCCTGGTTGCATAGTAGCAGAATCCTTTTTAAAGGTACTGTCCATGCGCATCAGTTCGCTCATTTCATAGTCATACTCAGGTTTCAAGGAGTCGTTTACATATTTCTGTAATAGCGTATCTACCTTCTGGATACCCGGCATCAATCCCAAGACACTTTGCTCGTCAAAGGTTCCAATCTTAATCTGTGCCTGTGTTTTAGAGTTTATAAATAAACTTGCTGCGAGTATTACACAGCCTACTAAACATTTTTTCATTTACTTGTTTTTTTATTTTTTGTTGATTAATCTAAATGTGATTATTAATTATTGACTTTTATACCAAGTTCTCTTAGTACATCGTCACTTTTATCCAGTTTTGGATCGGCAAATATAATAGTAATGCCTTCACTTTTATCCAATACCAAGTCGTAAGTTCTTGCTACAGCCAATTTTTGTATGGCATTATAAACCTTATCCTGTATTGGTTTTACCAAGTTTTGTCTTTCCTTAAAAAGATCTCCCTGATAGCCAAACCTTTTCTTTTGTAATTCCTGAATCTCCTTTTCCTTAGTCTTTATATCCGCCTGTCTTTTCTTTTTCAATTCATCCGTAAGCATGTATTGCTCTGCATCATAATCCTTGTACATCTTATCCAATGTAGCCTGTTTGGCGTCTATTTCTTTCTGCCACTCCTCGCTCGTCACCTGTATACGCTTATCCAGCATTTTATACTCAGGTATATTGCTTAGTATATATTTAGTGTCTATTACCGCAATCCTTTGTGCAGTTGCTCCCAAAGAGAGCAAAACGGATACAATCCCAATAAAAAAATACTTGTTCATAACCTATTATTTAATCAGTAAATGAATCCAACCTAGACAAACATACTAATCTGGCTCGTATCCTAGCATAAATGTAAACCTGGATGCCGCTTTAAGTCCTCCACCTGGTTCAACCCTATCCAGACCAACACCATAATCAAAGCCCAATAAGCCAAACATAGGCAAGAAGAACCTCATGCCCACACCCACAGACCTACGTAATTGGAATGGATTATAATCCTTGGCTGTATACCACCCATTAGCTGCTTCAAAGAAAGTTAGCGCGTAAATAGTACTACTAGGATTTAGACTAAGGGGATACCTAACTTCCAAGGTATATTTATTAAAAATGGTAAAGTATTCAGAAGCCCCACTTTGCTCAGGATTTACTGTTGGGTTTGATGATTGATAAACAGGATAGCCTCTCTGTGCAATGATGTCATAACCGAGTAATGCAAACTGATTGGCAAGACCCGCATCCCCTACCTGGAAACGCTCGAAAGGAGAGATGTTCAGTGCAGAATTATACCTCCCCAAGAAGCCATATTTGGCAGCAGCTTTCAATACAAACATTTGGTTCCTGTCTGCACCTGTTGGTTTGCTCAATGGCACATAAAACTCGCCGGTAAAACGGGTTTTATAATATTCAATCCATTTGTAAGGATTTGCCTGTCCAGCTACATCAGGCCAGATCTTTGAATATGGAGGCGTCAAGGCCAAGGTAAGCAATAGGTTTGATCCACTACTTGGAAAAGTAGGTTGGTTTACAGAATTACGTTGTAAAGCAAACTTTATATTAAGGTTATGCGAAAGACCGTTGTTATAACCAGGTAAATTAACCCTATCTATATAATAGTTTTTCAACTTATAACGGGCAAAGTTTATACCTGCCGAGAAAGAGAAAAAGTCATCAGGCCATGTTAACTGTTTACCAAAATTAACCCCAACACCAGTAGTCCTTATGTAGGAAGCATCAGCAGCACTGCTGGTATAACTTCCCGTTACAGGATTGTAGGCATTGGCATATTTGGTATCGAAAAAGGAAACAGTAAGCGAGTTTCTCTTCTTTCCTCCAAGCCAAGGCTCGGTAAAAGAGAAGTTATAAGAACGGAAGGCACGTCCATTACTTTGTACACGCATACTAAGCTTTTGTCCATCACCTATTGGCAATGGATCCCAGGCTTTTCTATGCATTATATTATTGATGGAAAAGTTATTGAACGTAACACCTAAAGTACCAGTAAGTCCGATGTTTCCGCCCCATCCAGCACTAAGTTCTAATTGATCGCTCGATTTCTCTTCTACAGTATAGTTTATATCTACCGTTCCATCATCAGGATTCGGAACAGGGTTGATACCTATTTTCTCTGGATTAAAAAAGTTAAGCTGCGCAATTTCCCTTTGAGAACGTATCAAGTTACTCTTGCTAAATTTATCTCCAGGAATGGTTCTTATTTCCCTGCGGATTACATATTCCTTAGTCTTCTCATTACCAGAAATCCGTACGTTCTTTATGGTAGCCTGTGGTCCTTCAACAATCCTTATTTCGTAATCTATCGTATCGTTATAAACGGCAACTTCTACTGGATCAGTCCTGAAAAACAAATAGCCATCATCCTGATACAAAGTACTTATGTCTGCTCCTTCTGGAGCACCTTTACCAAGCCTTTTATTTAATACATCAAGATTATAGGTATCGCCTTTTTGAATTCCTAGAATAGCAGTAAGCACCGAATCGGAATATTTTGTATTTCCTCTCCAAGTAATGTTACCAAAATAATATTTGTGTCCTTCGTTTAGTTGAATATCTATATTTAGGGATCCCTTCGAATTTTTAAATATCTTATCCTTCACAATTGCCATATCACGATAACCGAGGCTGTTGTAATAGTCAATCAACTTTTCTTTGTCATCCGTATATTTCTTCTCATTAAACTTAGCCGAGGTAAAGAATTTTATACGTACATAAGGATCCAATAACTTTTTGGTATAAGTATACGTCAAATAGCCATGATTTTCTAAATAATCTTCAAAAGTGTAAGGCTTTGGCGTAATAAAGCCTCCGCTATTATCAGGTGGGTAAAGTGTAAGTCTGGATTGTTCCTTTGTATCCTTTAACTTCTTCTTTAATAGAGACTCATCAATAGTATTTCCTGCAAAGTTGATGTTGTTAATGCGTGTTTTGGTGCCCTTATCAATCACAAAATTAATTTGCAGAGAGTTCTGTAAGGTTTTGTCTTTCTGTTCTTCAATTTTCACCTTAGCATCCTGAAATCCTTTCTCAGCATAAAACTTTTGTATGGCAGCAGCAGCGGTCTTTTTCATATTCTCAGTCACCACACGTCCTACCACAAGTCCGGATTTAGGCTTTAAATCATCCGCATCACCTTTGGAAACACCTATAAAAGAAAACTTTGCCAAGCGGGGCCTTTCTGTTACAACAATCTCTATCGTGATATTCTTACCCTCCAGTTTGGTAACATTGATGGCAATATTGCTAAAATAATTCTGCGACCAAAGTTTATTGATTGCCTTTGAAAAGTTATCGCCACCGGGAATTGTTACATCATCGCCTACGTTTAGTGTGGAAACAGAAATCAGTAGATTCTCATCAAAAAAGTGGTTACCCACTATTTTAATGGCTGCTATCTTATATTTCTTAGGTACTTTTTGGGTGAATAAATTAATTAAATCTACGTTTATCGAGGTGATAGATGTGTCAGAAACGTCTTGGGAAAAAGATGAATTAATAGATAGGATAGTAATTATGAAAGCTAAAAAAGAGAATCTATAAACTTTTTGCATC
>JANYEU010000472.1 GCA_025362915.1 Chitinophagaceae bacterium
GTCCATCAGCCAATCAAATTAAAACCTTAGAAAAAGCTGGTCAGTTAGAACAGATTTCCACCAAAGTAATGGCTGTAAAGGACGGTAATATCAATCTATCCATTGATTTGCCCCGTCAAGCAGTTTCTTTTATTAAATTAACTTGGTAGCTTTTAAACAATCTAATCAATAACTCATTCTTAAAAAACATGTCACGCTTTAAATCGCCTAAACCCCTAATTATTTATTTTGTAACGATATTGCTTTGGAATAAAGTATTGGCACAATATCCACCCAATGCCACCAGATACAATGAAGCTTATGGTAGTGCCAAGGCATTGACTGGAAAAGTAAAAGTGATAGACATTTTTGTATCGGACGATAAAAAAGGCTGGAGTGATGAGGACAAAAAGATGGCATTGGCAAAACAGGAATACGGGCATCGTTGGGTACAAACACAGGCAAGACAATATAATCCTGAATCAAATCTTGAGTTTAATGTGTCGGTCATTGGGGAAGCACATGACATTAAGGTAAAAGAAATTTATGCCAGCCGTACGCCAGGTGGTATAAACCTGATACCTTGGATATTGCCTGCCATTGGTTATACATCGGCAAGACACTTTTACGATTCCTTAATGACTGCCGATAGTTCTGATAATGTATTTGTAATGATTTTTGCCAAGAAAATAGGGCGAGCTTTCTCACAGCCCTTATGGTATAAAGTCAGCAAAAATTCCGAAAGATTTCTAGAGGCAACCATTGTATATACCGAGGGTTATGGGGACGAGATTTTAAATGTTGGCACCATCGTACATGAAATGTTGCATTTGTTTGGTGCATGGGATATTTACAGCGATAAAACCAGCGGTCAAACGTCTGTAGTGCAAAAAAATGCAGTGGCGGTGTTTGGTAATAGTGTTATGATTGATAATAATAAAACGATTACCGAATTGAATATTGATAAGTTAACTGCTTGGACTGTAGGGCTCACCAATACTTATTTGGGTTGGTTTGATTTTTTCAGACCTCGGGCTGACCCGAACGCACCAAGAATAGGCGAAATGCACTAGTACTTGTTTGGTGGATGGAATATAAAATGAATTTTAGAAAAGTTTTTTATAGTTACAGTGAATCTTTCCATTTATTTAGTGAATTGATGATTAAAATTAGATCGGTTGGTATCTTGAATGAATCATCTATGATTGAATTTTAATCATCAATGATTTAATTTAGGAGATGAATTGAATTGTCAAATAGGTTTAACGAACAATAAATAAGATGAATACTAGTTTATATAAGGTTATGTTGATGCAATTATTGGTAGTAACCACCTTTTCGATTGCCATTGCCCAAAAGCAAAATATTGCACCCAAGCCATTGTTTGAAGATCCTATCTATAATGGTGCTGCCGACCCCGTAATTGTTTGGAATAAACAAGCAAAGAAATGGTTTATGTTTTACACTAATCGCCGTGCTAATGCAGAGGGTTTGGATGGCGTTACTTGGGTGCATGGAACCCGTATTGGCATTGCTTCCTCTGTTGATGGGGCTAAATGGCAATATGTGGACACGGCAGATATTAAGTACAGGCCAGATAGTAATTACACACATTGGGCGCCGGAAGTATTTGAAAATAAAGGGCTGTACCACATGTTTCTAACGTATGTGCCGGGCGTGTTTAAGGACTGGAATCATCCGAGAGAAATCATTCATTTAACCAGTAAGGATTTGTTGCATTGGAAATATGACAAGACTGTGGAACTTGCTTCCCATAAAATCATTGACGCCTGTGCCTTTCAATTACCGGATGGTGGTTGGCGTTTGTGGTATAATAATGAAAAGGACAGAAAAAGCATTTATTATGCGGATAGTAAAGACTTAACCAATTGGCAGGATAAAGGAAAGGCGATTGGTGATAAGGGCGGTGAGGGGCCAAAGGTTTTTAGGTGGAAAGATAGTTATTGGATGGTGGTAGATAACTGGATGGGGATGGGCATCTATAAATCTGATGACTTGACCACTTGGAAACGTCAGGAAAAACGCATACTCGAGTTTCCCGGTAAAGGCAAGGATGACCAAGCCATTGGTGGGCATTGCGATGTATTGGTAAATGACGGTCATGCCTATATCTTTTATTTTACACATCCCGGTAGGGTAGGGGCAAAAGGAAGCTGGAAGGATGGCTTTGAAACTAGAAGAAGTGTGATTCAATTAGGCGAACTACAATATGAAAACGGCGAAATCTCTTGCGATAGGGATGTGTCAGTAAACATTAACCTTAAGCATTAGTCAATAATAAAATTTTATTATGCGAGAATATATACTCAAACCCTTAGCGCCATTACTGCTATTGATTACTACCTTTTTATTGTGTACCCAAACTATTTCTGCACAACGGCAGATGGAATACTTGAACCGAGGGGTGATTGCCATTAAGCAAACAGATACAAAAGTGTTTGTCAGTTGGCGGTTATTAGGAACTGAAGGTAATGATGTCGCTTTCAATTTATACAGGACTACAGGAGGAAAAACAATTAAGTTGAATCAACAGCCGCTATTAAAAGCTACTTGCTTTGTTGACAGTTTGGTAGATGCTACAAAGGATAATTCCTATACAGCCAAAGGGATCATCAATAATAACGAAGAAACTAATAGCAAGCCCTTCTTTTTGAAGGCTAACAGCAAACCTTACCTTTCCATTCCATTGCAAACACCTCCCGGTTATACCCCAAATGATATTTCTGTTGGAGATGTGGATGGTGATGGTGAATATGAAATCATTT
>JANYEU010000308.1 GCA_025362915.1 Chitinophagaceae bacterium
ACTAAATACACAAACATGATGAACGCCCCCCCCAAAAGCCCGTACTCCTCAATGATAATGGCGTATATAAAATCGGAATAACAGTGCGGCAAAAAGTTCCGCTGCCTGCTATTTCCTGGTCCAAGCCCAACCAAAATTCCACCGTTGGCGATAGCTATTTTAGATTGCTGTACCTGATAAGGCACGTCCTCGTTATTTGCATAAACGAAATCTTGAACCCGCTTAATCCATGTAGAAGCCCTTACCATCAATCCACCTTTCTTTTCCTCCTTGGTGTCTTCTTTTACCAACTCGGTATCTGGCTTATTTTTATGTGTTAATACAGCAACTGAAATCAATAATCCTATCGGTATTGCCGCTACCAATATTGCCAGCATGATGTGTTTTAAACTAATCCTCCCAATAAACATCAGCAACAAAGAAGTGGCTCCTGTAAGCAATGCTGTAGATAAATTTGCAGGCGCGATAAGCACACAAACAATCGCTACCGGTATTATTACGGGTAAAAATCCTTGTTTAAAATCCTTTATCACCTCTTGCTTTTTACTCATTACCCTCGAGATGTACATGAATAATGCAAGTCTGGCATAATCACTTGTTTGAATCGTTAGGTTGATGATTGGCACTTTTATCCATCTACTTCCTTCATTTATCTTAGCTCCAAAAAACAAAGTGTATATCAGGAAAGGGATGGCCGTAAGGAATAAAACCCAAGCTATCCGGCTAAAAAGACTGTAGTTAACCCTATGTAGAAAGTATATTATCAGCAGTCCCACCATCATAAACGCAAGCTGCTTGAAAAGATATATCTCGTTATTTCCTTTATTCATTTTGTAGGCAAGCGAACCAGTAGCACTATACACCACCAACACCGAAATAAGCGCAAGCAACACCACAATACCCCAGATAAACTTATCTCCACGCGTCCGCAGAGCCAGTTGGCTACGCATTCCTTGTATTGAAGGCATCTGTGCGAATAAAGTATCGTTCATAAATTTATTATTGATGAATGTTCAGCAATTTTCAAGTACTCCTTTAGGGGCGGAGGGGTTATAGTTCCCTAACCGCTTCCTTAAACAACTTCCCTCTTTGTTCATAATTCTTAAACAAATCAAAACTTGCACACGCCGGGCTAAGCAAAACAACGTCTCCCTTAGTTGCCATTCTAAAGCAGGTTTTCACACAGGTTTCCATATCGCTTGTTTCCCTTATTGCCGGAACCATGTTCTTAAAATGATTCACAATCTTGCTGCTATCCTTACCCAAACACACTATTGCCTTCACTTTTTCCTTCACCAAATCGTCAAGAATGCTATAGTCGTTACCCTTGTCCTGACCGCCAAGAATAAGTACCACTTGCCGCTCAATGTTTTCCAAGGCATACCACGTACTGTTTACGTTGGTGGCTTTGCTATCGTTTATAAACTCCACGCCACGCACTTTTGCCACGTGTTCTGCACGGTGTTCCAAACCTTGGAAATCGCCTACCGATTCCCTAATCATTTCCTTTCGGATGCCGATGGTACATGCTGCTATTCCTGCTGCCATGGTGTTATAAACGTTGTGTTTTCCTTTAATGGCGAAGTCATAAATACTCATGCTTACGCGTTCCTCTTGTATGCGGAGCAGTACTTGATCGCCCTTAAGTTGTCCGCCTTTTTTTACTTCATGCTTCATTGAGAATGGGAGGTTGTTTGTATTTGTCGTTAGTATATTAAGTTTGTTTGTTATTACTTCATCATCATCACAGTAAATAAAATAATCTTCTTTCTGCTGATTTTCGATTATCCTAAACTTACTGTTTATATAATTTTCGAACTTATAATCGTATCGGTCTAGATGATCTTCTGTGATGTTTAATAAAACCGCCACATCGGGTCTGAACGTCTCTATATCATCCAATTGAAAAGAACTAATTTCTGCCACATAAAGCGGCTTCGGATCTTCTGCCACCTGCTTTGCAAACGAGTAACCAATGTTTCCTACCAATGCACAATCCAGTCCTGCCTTTTTACAGATATGATAGATCAAACTGGTGGTGGTACTCTTTCCATTACTGCCCGTTATCGCTATTATTTTAGCATCGCCCTTAAACCGATACGCCAATTCTATCTCTCCAATCACCTTTATCCCCTTTGCCCTAATCTTCTTTACCAGTTCATTCTTTTCTGGAATGCCTGGACTTTTTATGATTTCATCGGCCGATAAAATTCTCTCTTCTGTATGTCCTCCTTCCTCAAAATCAATCCCGTTAGCAATCAATTCCTGTTTATATCCCTCCTTTAAAAGACCTCCATCGCTCAAAAAAACATCGTAACCATTCTTCTTTCCCAGTATAGCCGCGCCTACACCGCTTTCTCCTCCGCCAAGCACAACCATCCGGTGAGTACCCACATCTTTCTCGTCTAGTATTTTCTTCTCTTCCATTTATCTTTTTTTTGCTGCTCCCTTCGGTCGGAATACGCTTGTTTTATACTTTCAATCCAGCTATTCCCTTATTCAAACCCCATTTTCCTTGTGATTAAATCCATTTTAATGATGATTAAAATCGTTTTCCTTATCATTAAAACCGTTTTCCTTGTCATTAAAATGATTTTCCTTATCATTAAATTCATTTTAATCATCATTAAATTGATTTTCCTTGTGATTAAAACCATTTTAATCATCATTAAAATCGTTTTCCTTATCATTAAAATGCCCTTCTGCTACCTAATCTTCAGCGTAATAATGGATAAAACCACACATATCAACGTTACAATCCAGAACCTTACCGCTATCTTACTCTCATGAAATCCTTTTTTCTGATAGTGATGGTGCAATGGGCTCATCAAGAAAACCCTTCGTCCCTCACCATACTTTTTCTTGGTGTATTTAAAATAACTGACCTGAATGATGACGCTTAAATTCTCTACCAAAAAGATGCAGCAAAAGATGGGTATCAATAATTCTTTCCGGATAATGATGGCTAATGAGGCAATGATGCCGCCCAAGGCCAGACTGCCCGTATCTCCCATGAAAACCTGCGCCGGAAAGGAATTGTACCACAAAAATCCGATGCACGCCCCCACAAAAGCCGCGACAAAAATGCTTAGTTCAGCCGAGTTGGGGATGTACATGATGTTCAGGTAATCGGCAAAACGGATGTTGCTGCTTACGTAAACAAACACGCCCAAACAAATACCTATCAGCGCACTTACGCCTGCCGCCAACCCATCTAAACCGTCCGTTAAATTGGCGCCATTAGATACCGCCGTGATGATAAACGTGACCGCCAAAATATAAATAAGCCAAGTGAATTTCTCGGCACCAGGCCCTATCCAACTAATTAGTTTGCTATAATTGAATTCATGGTTTTTTACAAAAGGGATGGTGGTAATAGGCGTTTGCACCCTGGCAAAGTGATGCGCCTTGCCATCGTAAATGCGGATGGTATCGCCAATGAGCTTTTCTCCTTTTTGAATGACTGAATCTGCAATAACATGCTGTGGCGAATAGATTTCACGCTGCACTTCCACACTTTTAGCAAAATAGAGCGTACTGCCAATGATGATTCCTAACCCTATCTGACCAATTATTTTAAAGTTTCCTGCCAAGCCATCGCTATCTTTCTTCTTGTAAGATCCGCCACTTGCCAATGCTTTCTTCTTGGCTGAAATCTTTAGATAATCATCAATAAAACCAATCACCCCAAGCCAAACAGTGGTTAAAATCATGAGGCGGATGTAGGTTTTGTGTAGGTTAGCAAACAACAATGTGGGGATTAAAATACCCATCAAAATAATGATGCCGCCCATTGTTGGTGTTCCTTTTTTAGCATGTTCACCTGCCAAGCCAAGCTCACGCACGCTTTCTCCTATCTGTTTTTTTTGCAGGAAAAGAATTACCTTTTTTCCAAAAACCGTGGTGATAATCAGCGAAAAAACAATAGCCAACGCCGCCCTGAACGTGATATATTGAAATACCCCGAACCCCGAAATGTGGAACTCTTGTTTTAACCAGATAAAAAAGTAATACAGCATCCTTTTGTGTTTTATTCCTTTGGTTTACCGTTAACCGATTGCCGTTAACAGCATCCCACTCATTTTTTAATTGTTCCTATTTATTCTATTCCTTGCCTCTTAACACCTAAAAGTTACTTTTAAATAATCTCCCGCCATCGGTTAACGGTTATCGGTTAACGGTTAACCAAAAACTCATTTGTCTAATAGCTCAAAAACCTGCCGCAACACTTCCTTGTCATCAAAAGGATATTTTGTACCATGTATATCCTGATATTTCTCATGGCCTTTTCCTGCCACCAAGATGATATCATCATCTTTTGCCAAGCTTACCGCCGTTTTAATGGCCTCTTTTCTATCGGCAATGGAGATGTATTTTCTTTTAGCAGCACTATCCAAACCCATTTCCATGTCTCTTAAAATATCTGCAATCTCTTCGCTTCTTGGATTATCGCTGGTAAGGATAACCTTGTCGCTTAGGTTGCAGGCAGTCTGCGCCATAATGGGTCTTTTGGTTTTATCCCTATCGCCACCGCAGCCTACCACGGTAATAACCTGCTCGTATCCCTTCTTCAATTTCTTGATGGTACTCAACACATTCTCCAAAGCATCAGGGGTGTGGGCATAATCTATAATGCCAATTATTCTTGATTTACTTATCACATAATCGAAACGACCCTCGGCACCTGTAAGCATACTCAAGGCAGTCAATACCTGAAATTTATCTTCCTCCAAACAAATGGCCGCACCATAAACTGCCAACAGATTATAGGCATTAAATTCTCCAATCAACCTAAAATGAACCTCTATCTCATTTACCAACATCTGCAAGCCTGTGAGGGCATTGTCAAGGATTTTACCTTTAAAGTCGGCCATTGTACGCAGGCTATAGGTGTATTTTTTAGCGTGTGTATTCTGCAACATCACCATACCGCGCTTATCATCCGAGTTGGTGATGGCAAAAGCCGTGGAAGGCAAATCGTCAAAGAATTTCTTCTTCACCTTGATGTATTCATCAAAGGTTTTATGATAATCCAAATGATCGTGTGTGATATTGCTAAACAAACCACCTGCAAACTGCAAACCTGCAATCCTGTTTTGATGGATGGCGTGACTGCTACATTCCATAAAAACGTACGTACAATCCTTTTCAACCATCAAACTCAAAAGCTCATTCAAACTAACAGCATCAGGCGTGGTATGCGTGGCAGGAATCATTTCCTTTCCAATGATATTCTGGATAGTACTAACCAAACCACAGATATAACCCAACCTGGTAAAGAGTTTATATAAAACTGTAGCGATGGTTGTCTTGCCATTGGTACCCGTAACCCCAACCAATTTTACCTTTCTGGAAGGTTCACCATAAAACTGATGCGCCATCAAGGCAACAGCCTCACTAGAATCTTTTACCTCTATATAAGTAATGCCTTCTGTTCTTTCAACAGGAATTACTTCACAAACAATAGCAACCGCACCAGATTCTATGGCTTGATTGAGGAATAAATGTCCATCACTATGCACCCCTTTTATGGCCACAAACACACTACCGCCAACTACCTTTCGGCTATCGATAGCGATGGATGTTACCAATACATTGGTATTGCCAATCACTTGTTTCAAGCGCACCTTGTATAATATGTCCTGTAGTGTTTGCATATTAGTTCAGTTCGATATTTAGTAATTGTCCATGTGCAACTGCCTTTCCTTCAGATATTGACTGGTTCATTACCCGTCCTTTCCCTTTTACATTTACCTTCAGTCCCATACCCTCACACAAAACCACCGCATCTTTTAGTCCCAGTCCTTTTAAAGAAGGCATATAATTATTCGCAAACATCTTTTCTGTAAACGAAGTATTAAATCGAGTTCCACTCATGCTGACCAACTCCTCCACGTTCTTTCCATCATCCCTATAAGGAACTTTTACAGCATTCAGTACCTGAGCCAAATCTTGTTTCAGCCCGGCATATTGAAAGCTGCTACTATCATTTTTTACAATAGGGGGCGCATAATTAACCTGACGAACATAAGTGGTATAAAGCCTATCAGAAATTTCTTTAAACACAGGTCCAGCAACCCTTGCACCATAAAATTCAACGGCATGAGGCTTATTTTTTATCACTACCACGCATGTATATTGTGGATTCTCGGCAGGGAAATAACCCGCAAAAGAGCTTTGATAAATCATGTCCTCATATCCCTTGCTACCATTGGCAACCAAGGCAGTACCTGTTTTGCCAGCAACCTTATAGGTAGAATTCTTAAACAATTCCGCAGCGGTTCCCTCTATGCAAACACCTTCCAGGCAGGTATGTAGCTGACTTATTGTTTCATCGCTGCATAATTTATCAACTGTTACATAAGGAGTACGTTCATCAATCACCTCACCTTCATCTTTAACCGAGCTCAATAAATAAGGGCGCATCATTTTGCCATTGTTGGCAACGGCATTATACAAGGTGGCAGTTTGCAAAGGCGTAACTTCTATATTATACCCAAAAGCCATCCAAGGTAAACTGTTGGCATTCCAAAATTTACTTCCCGGTTTATGGATGATGGAACCACGTTCGCCAGTAATATCTATACCAGTAAGGGTATCCAATTTCATTTCATGCAAGTGATTAATGAATTGATTTGGATTTCTTGCATATCCTGCGTAAGCCATTTTGGCCAAACCAACATTGCTGCTCAACTCAAAAGCTTGCTTGGCAGTTACTAGCATCCTGCCGTGTTTTTCAGAGTCATATACGGTTTGACCATTTATCTGCCAAACACCGCCATTCAAATTAACCTGACTTTCCAGATTAATTTTCTTATCCTCTAGCAAACTCATCATGGTAGCCAACTTAAAGGTAGAACCAGGCTCAGAAGGACTGATGGCATAGTTGAAATCCTCGGCATAATTACCGTCATTGCGTCTGCCTAGATTGGCCATTGCCTTTATTTTTCCTGTCTTTGTCTCTATCACAATGGCACAACCATGCTCCGCCTCGTTTTTAATCATCATCTTAAGCAAGGCATTCTCGGCTACCTCCTGAATAAAAACATCGAGTGTAGTTACAATGTCTTTTCCATTTTCAGGCTCTATCTGATAATCTTCTACCGGCACACTTACGCCCCCAGCTATATATCTAACCAATCTTCTACCACTAACTCCCTTAAGCAATGTATCATAAGTACGTTCCAATCCCACTTTAGAAGAATCCCTATCCAAACCGATGGTTCTATAAGCAAACATCTTATATGGATTTAGGCGTATTGTTTTTAAACTGGCAATAAATCCACTTTTATTTCTACCCAATCGTACCAAAGGAAATGTTTTCATTTCTTGATATTGACGATAGGAGATATTCTTTTTTAATAAGAAATACCTATCCTTTGTCTTGTACCCATGAAGCAACATTCTTTTATATTCCCCTTCGGAATTGTCTTTAAATAAATCGGATAAACGATAACTCAAACTATCAAGGTTATCCCGAAACCTAACACCACTCTTTTCACGCAATCCGTCAGCAGCAAAGTCTATATAAACATCAAACTGTGGGATACTTGTACTGAGCATTTTACCATCTTCACTATAGATAGTACCTCTTTCAGGATCAACTTCTTCAATCCTTTGGTGGAGACTATCACTCATGCTTCTCCAATAATGCCCTTGAAACTGTTGAATATAAATGGCCTTGCCAAATATGAAAAGACATATTCCTACAATAAAAATGTAGCTGAGATAAACCCTCCATAATATGTCTTTCTTTACTTCCACTCCTTTAGTTATGAATTATGAGTTATGAAATATGAGTTCCTTTATTTACAACGTATTACTTCCTTTCCTCCGGTTGTAACCTCACCGGAACATCCTTAGTTACCCTAAGTCCCAACGGCTCTGCTGCTTTTTCAACTTGTGCCTCTTCACTTTTATACATCACCTCGCTCTTAACCGTTTTATATTCAAATTGCAAATCCTTTATCTCCTGTTGTGTCTTGTTTATGTTGCGGACTGTTCTATCTGCCATGTGGCCATTGGCTATGTATAAGACTGCCAAAGCTGTTAAAAACAAAAAGAAATTGAGGTTTTTAGTAATCCACTTGCCGCCAGAAAGAACTTCACCAAAGCCCTTAAGCTTGCTAGATTTAGTACTCCCTTTTGATGCGCCTTTTACTTCTTCTGCCATTTTATTCTTTTACTATTTGTTTAATATTCTCCATAAACACTCAGTCATAATTCATAACTAGCTTACCCTTTCTGCAACTCTAAGTTTTGCACTTCTACTTCGTTTGTTTTGCTTTAGTTCTGCTTCTGTTGCTGTAATTGGTTTTTTATTTACCAATGTCCATTTCTGCTCTTTTGTTGTTTGCACAAATGGATTATCATCTATCTCTTCCTCAAAGCTTCCAGACTTAAAGAACTGTTTTGCCAAACGGTCTTCCAATGAGTGAAAGGTGATTATTACTGCTCTGCCACCAGGTTTTATTACATCATTCAGTTGTAAAAGCATTTCTTTCAGCACATCCATTTCTGCATTCACCTCAATTCGTAGCGCCTGAAACACTTGAGCGAGGTACTTATTAGGATTCCCTTTTACCACTGGTTCTATCATCGATTTGAATTGCAGTATGGTTTGCACCTGTATCTGCTTTCTCGTTTCTACAATATGTTTTGCCAATGTTTTTGAGTTGCTGACCTCACCGTACTTTTCAAACAACTTATGCAATTCACTTTCTGAGTAATTGGCTATCACATTTGCCGCAGTCAGCAATTGCCTATTATCCATCCTCATATCCATCGGACCATCAAAGCGTATGGAAAAGCCCCTGACCCCTTTATCAAACTGGTGGCTGCTTACGCCTAAATCTGCCAGTAACCCATCTACTTGTGTTATCTTATGCAACCTTAGAAACCGTTGCAAGTGGCGGAAGTTTTCAGGGATAAACGTTATCCGGTCATCTTTTGGTAAGTTGTTAATAGCATCTGCATCTTGATCAAAAGCGATTAACCTTCCCTTTTTGCCTAACCTTTCCAAAATCCCTTTGCCATGTCCGCCGCCACCAAATGTGCAATCAACATATATTCCATCGGGCTTTATATTCAACCCTTCAATCACTTCATTAAATAGAACGGGTACGTGATAATCTGAACCAATGGCATTCTCTTTTGAATGATTTTCTTCCTTACTCATAAGCTTTTTTCTTTCATTCAATTTGAATAGATGAATGTCATCCCCCCTTTTATTAAAACCCTACCATTACTTCCTTGGCCAGATTGCTATACTCGTTAGGTGATACTTCTTCAAAGAGCTTCTTATACTTAACAGCATCCCATATTTCAAACTTATCCAATACCGCGGCTATAATTACGTCTTTTCCTAATGTTCCGTACTCTTTAAATGATGCTGGCATCAACATCCTTCCTGCAGAGTCCAATTCTATTTCGGTAGCACCTCCTAAAAACTGGCGGGTAAATTGTCTTACTTTAGGATCAAATTGGTTCAACTTGCTAAACTTTTCCATTATCTCATTCCATGTTTTCATTGGATAAAGGGTGATACACCTTTCGAATCCCCTAGCCAACATGAATTTTACTTCGCCTTCCTCTAGTTGTTTTTTCAGGGCACCAGGCAACAAGAAGCGACCTTTCGCATCTATTGTAGCCTCGTATTCACCATGAAAATTCATCATTTGAGATAATTTGAAAGTAAAAATAACACTTTATAACACAAAAGAACACTTTTTCCCACCAAGAGTGCTGAAAATACACTCTTTTATTATCCACATATCCTTTTGGGTTAAAATGCAGCATGGCATTAGGTTTCACCTGATTTTGATTAAAATAAAGAAGATTTTCCTGTTGATTACCTGTGGATAACCATGCATTTATGTGATTTTATGGCACTTTTATTAACAATCGACTGATTTTATTGTGAAATAAAACTTGGGGTTCCTAGATGATTTCACAAAAACTAGTGGTAAAAAGTGGGGGAAGGGGCTAGCTTTTTGTAAAAAAAGGAAATTGAGGAGAGATTATGGTTGCATTTTTACTTTTCTTGGGATAATTACCGCGGCTAATGGGCAATAGACGAGGGTGTAATTTAAACTGTGTCAAGGTCAAAATAAAATTAGACCTTTAATAGGATAAATTATGAGAGATAAAAAAGACACGTCATTTACGTTTGATTATGAGGCAGTAAAAAACCATGCCTTGGAGCAGTTGAAAACAGGCAAACCCCTTTTGGGGAAAGGAGGAGCCTTGGCTCCCCTTTACAAATCATTTTTGGAAGCGGCATTGGAAGCAGAGCTTTCTGCACATCTTGAAGGTCAATTGGATGAAGAGTCTAATCGTCCGTCGTAATGGTCATGGCAGTAAGCGTCTGTTGACCAGTGAGGGAAGCATGGATTTGGTAACCCCTCGTGACCGACAGGGGAGTTTTGAACCTGACATTGTAAAGAAGCGTCAGACAATCCTTGCGGACAGCCTGGAAGAACGGATCATTGGTCTGTACGGTCTTGGGATGAGTACACGTGACATATCCGCCCATATCAAGGAGATGTATGATGGGGATATAAGTCATTCAATGATAGCAGATATA
>JANYEU010000336.1 GCA_025362915.1 Chitinophagaceae bacterium
TTATAAGCAATGCCATTATTACCAACAATACCTTTATTGCAAACAATTATGCAAATGATGGCACCGGCGAACTGGATATTACAAAAGTGTCTGGCTGTACCATCAAGAACAATATATTTTATACCAATGTGCAGAATGTGTTATATTCAAAAGAAGCCATCGCGCCCCAAACAGGTTTATTTTTTGATTATAACGACTGGTTTACCCCAAGCAATGATTCGAACAACATAAATGTAAATTGGGGTAATTCCTCATTGTCTTCGTTTGCTTCTTACAGAAGTACTTCGGGCTTTGAGACACATTCTCTGTATGCGGATCCTCTTTTGGCAAATGCCTCTATTACCACGCCTAATTTCCATTTGACAAATGCCAGCCCTTGCATTGATAAAGGTGAATCGGCTTATATTCTCGCCAATAATGAAACTGATCTTGAAAGCAATAACAGGATTGTTAATGGAATAATAGACATGGGTGCTTATGAATATAAGCCTGTAATTACGCCAGTAACCCTTTCTTCCTTCACTGCGCAGATTACAGATAATATCATCCAAACCAATTGGTACACTTCCACAGAACTAAACACCAGCCACTTTATCATCGAGCGTAGTACAGATGGCAGTTCGTTTACAGATATAGGCACTGTAAAAGCAATAGGCAGTGGAGTAAATGGGTATAAGTTTACTGATAATCCTACCCCCTCCCCCCTGAATGGGGTTTTGTACTACAGGCTAAAAAGTGTAGATAAAGATGGAGGCTTCTCTTATAGTAAGGTGATTTCTGTACAGTTAACAGTAAACAGTAATCAGTTATCAGTATTTCCAAATCCAAGTAAGGATAAGATAACGATTAAGGGAGGTCATATTGTTTCTGTGCAAGTGGTGAATAATACGGGTAAGATAATAAGCACACAAATATTAAAAGATGGTACTAATCCAATTTTTTCTGTAAGCAATTTACCTGTGGGGGTATATCGCCTGCGTATACAAACTACTGATGGAAAGATTAGTGGGCTTGGGTTTGTGAAGGAATAGATTTTTAGTTGTTAGTTATCAGTTATTAGAAATACCCCATTCCTTACAATTAACCACTGATAACTAACAACTATTGGTAGGGCTGCACTTTTTGTTTTGCCAGTCATGGATTTGTTCTGTAATTGACAAGACTTGCCTTTAAAAAGATGACTTAAATTAATAAACTTCCTCTATAAATAAATTTCAGCTACTTTTAGTAAGTATATCAGATACTTTAAAAATGGAAAAGAGCATCATACCAGAAAGCAAGATAAGGGAGATTACCGAAACGATAGTTAAAGTGATTGACCCGGATAAGATAATATTATTTGGATCTTATGCGGCAGGAACCCCAAATGAAAACAGTGATATTGATTTGCTTGTAATAAAAGATTCACCATTGCCTAGATATAAAAGGGGATTTGAAATACATAAGGCACTAGACATCTTTCCAAAATAAATTGGGATAAAAAACGTTATTAGTTGTATTATGAGTCACTATTCAAAATACAAGCATAAGAATGCTGTAGACTTTCAGCGGCTAGTTGGAGTTAGCTATGGTACATTTGGGGTTATTTTATCAAAATTAATTGCGGCAATAGAACAGCATCGAATAGCCAACCCTCTCACCAAACGTGGTAGAAAAAGTAAATTAACAATGGAAGACCAACTTCTACTGACATTGCTTTACCTGCGTCAATACGATACCTTTATAACGTTGGGTACCCAGTTTGGGATTAGTGAATCGTATGCACAAAAGCGTTACACTTTTATCAGTTCCATGCTTTTGAAATCGTTGGACTTACCGGAAGAGGGGACATTGGAATTGGCACAGATACAAGTATTGGCCATTGATGTAACAGAACAGCCCATAGAAAGACCTGTCAAGAAACAGGCACAGTATTACTCTGGAAAAAAAACAACATTCGATAAAGGCACTGATAGTCTTATGCCTGATAACAGGCCTAATCAAGGCTGTCAGGTGTGATAAAGGTGCCGTACACGATTATAGGCTGTTTAAAAAAGCGGGACTTAAAATATACAGACAATCAAAAATAAAGGCAGATAGTGGCTTTCAAGGCATACAGGATGATTTTTGTAATGCAACAATACCGCATAAGGCTACAAAACTACATCCCCTGACAAAAGTACAGAAAGCAGAAAATACCGTTTTGGCGAAACAACGGATCCCCATTGAACATAAAAATAGACAATGTAAAATTTTTAAGATAACACAGCTGACATACAGGGGAAAACACAAAAATTATCAGAAGACATGGTTGATAATTGCTGCTATTGTCAATCTGAAAGCAACCACATACCACTTGAGATATGCAACAGTCTAATTTATTTTGGAAAGATGTCTAGTGATAAGAAGTGGCGTACCAATGGACGTTTTAGTTTACACTCATAGCGAGTTCAATAATGAAAGGGAGATACCTTCTTCCTTTATACAAACGGCTATCAAGACATCAAAACTATTATATGAAAGGCAATCGTGAAATGGCAGAACCTTGGTTAGAAAAAGTAATACACGATATAGGTTCTGCAAAAATTATTCATCAACATTTACCAGATTACCAAGATATGATTACTTCCTAAACACCCAAGAATATAAACTACTGATACCCACCACCAGCAAAGCACCAACCACATTCAACCACAAGAAA
>JANYEU010000473.1 GCA_025362915.1 Chitinophagaceae bacterium
AGTAAATCCCAACTGTAGATAAGTAAATCCCAACTGTAGATAAGTAAATCCCAACTGTAGATAAGTAAATCCCAACCGTAGATAAGTGAATCCCAACTGTAGATAAGTGAATCCCAACCGTAGATAAGTAAATCCCAACCGTAGATAAGTAAATCCCAACCGTAGATAAGTGAATCCCAACCGTAGATAAGTGAATCCCAACCGTAGATAAGTGAATCCCAACCGTAGATAAGTAAATCCCAGGGCCGGAAAAGCAATTTCCAGAGGAGGAAAAGAGGTATTTAATCTATATTAATGAACTTTCTATTTGCTTGAATCCTTCCTCGGCGCATACATTTTCCCAAAGAATCTGGTAGATAGCGGTGGCAATTGGTAACTCTGCCTGCACCATTTCGTTGGTTTTATAGATGCACTTGCTGGCATTATAACCTTCGGCAATCATTTTTAGTTCCAATTGGGCGGCCGTAACGCTATATCCTTTTCCAATCATGTTTCCAAAAGTTCGGTTGCGGCTATAAAGCGAATAGCAGGTAACCAACAAATCTCCCAAATAAACGGAGGCCGAGTAGTTGATGCTCTTTTGTTCCTCCTCACTTTCTTTGTCCCATACCATCTTTTTACAGAAACCCACCATCTCGTGAGCACAATTGGCAATGTAAACGCTCAAAAAATTGTCGCCATAATCCAGTCCGTGGGCAATACCAGCCCCCAAGGCGTAAATATTTTTTAGCACAGCGGCATATTGTACACCCAAAATATCGTGATTTACTTTGGTATTGATGTATTCTGTGGTAAAACAATCGGCAATCTTAGCGGCAAAAGCTTCATCAATACCAGAAAACGTGAGGTACGAAAGCTTTTCGGCAGCAACCTCTTCTGCATGACAAGGGCCAAGAACCGTAAAATAATCAGTTAACGAAACATTGAAATTTTCGGACAGATATTGATTCAATAAAAGATTATTGTCTGGCAAAATACCCTTTATGGCAGAGATGATTTTTTTTTCGGCCAAAATATCTTTTGGCAAAGCAGACAATGCCTCTATAATGTAAGCCGACGGAACGGCAATAACCAATAAATCTGACTGATTGATTACTTCCTCTATATTGCTACTAAGTACCAATTGGTCGGTATTAAAATAGGCAGCTCCCAAATAATGCGGGTTGTGTCTTCTCTTTTTCAGTGCGGCAATGGTGCTTGTGTTTCTTATCCACCATTGTATTGTGTTTCCGTTGTCGGTTAAAATCTTAGCCAAGGCCGTAGCCCAGCTTCCGCTTCCAATCATTCCAAATTTCATAGCAAGCCCTTTTTTAGTTGTCAGTTATTAGTGGTTAGTGATTAGTGATTAGTGATTAACAACTAAGCATTAACCACTAACAACTATTTCTTGTCGTCTTCAAATAATTTATCCTTTGCCACAACTTTCACCTTGTCGCCCGTTTTTATCGTTTTACTTATCAAAGTATAAGGCGCGGTTACTATCTCATCGCCACTTTTCAGCCCGTCAGTCACTTCTATATTATTAATATCCTGAATGCCCGTTTTAACCTTTGCCATCTTTACCGTTCCTTCTTTTTGCAATACAAAAACCACCTCATCAAAAACCTCCGTTGTGGTATCTGCCGGAGCCTTATCGTCTTTTTTGTCTGTCTTTGGTTTATCAACCTTATTGCTACGAGTGGTAACTGCATTAAGCGGAACAGACAAAACATGTAGCTTTGTTTTAGTCTGAATATCGGCACTTGCACTCATGTTTGGACGGAAAGGAAAACTTTTATGGGGAGTGATAAGGTCTTTGTAGCTATCCAACAGCAACCTGATGTGTACTTTATATTCAGTAACATCAGTGGAAGACGTTGATGTAGAAGTTGGATTTGCAATTTTATAAACAATTCCCTTGAATTTTCTTCCCGTGTAAGCATCCACTTCCACCAATGCGGTATCGCCAATCTTCACCTTTGGAATATCATTTTCACCAACATCCACCCTTGCTTCAATGCTGCCCAAATCGGCAATGCGCATCATTTCCGTACCTACATTAAAACTATTGCCTGCAACCCTTTCGCCTTTTTCTACTGCCAATAAACTTACAACGCCATCCATGGGGGCAGTGATGATGGTACGGCTTAAATCTTTATCGGCCTTTGCCAATTGTGCCTTATTACCCATAATGTTTGCATCACTACTTCGCAATCCTTCTATTGCGGCCTTATAATTAGATAATGCAGCCAAATATCCCTGCTGTGCAGATTCAAATTCGGAAGCGGCAATAACCTTATCCTTCAATAACTTTTGTTGGCGGTCGTAGTTTAGTTTGGCTTGATCCAGCGAAGCTTTCAATCCTGTAATACTCGCTTCCGAATTACTTTTCTGTGCTTCTGCCTGTACCAATCCGGCAGAAACTTGATCCCTTTGTGTGGCATATATATCGGCATAAATTTTTGCCAATACCTGCCCTTTTTTCACGGTGTCGCCTTCATTTACGTACAATCCTACAATCTCACCGCTAATATCCGGACTTATTTTCACTTCCACCTCCGGGTAAATCTTGCCACTTGCATTTACTGTTTCGGTAATGGTACGGTTAGTTGCTTTTTCGGTAGCTACCAATACACCTTCTTCCTTGCCAATTATTCCGGCTTTCTTCAAGCCAAATAATCCGCCCAGCAATATGACTGTGCCAATGATTATCCAGAGTAATGTCTTATTCATAACTATAATTTTAGTCCTTGTCCTTTATAAAATTCCAACAGTTTCATTTTAAATATATAATCATATTCATTGCTTACCTGCTGTAGCTTGGCACGCAATAAATTATTCTCATTAGTCAATAAATCTATTGTGTTCATCAATCCAAGCTCATAACGTTTGGTGGCAAAGTCAAAAACCTTCTGGTTGCTTTCCACACCCTTACTACCTGCATTCTTTTTATGCAAGGCAGAAACGGCATTGGAATAAGCCGTGTAAATATTCTGTTTCAAGGTCATGTTTGCAGCTTCCTTATTTAGCAACTGTGTCTTATAAGTTAATTTGCTCTGCTCATAAGCTATCCTATATTGTCCATTATTAAAGATGGGAACACTTAAACTAAACCCCACCGTCTGACCAAAGTTGTTGTTCAGTTGGTCGCCATATCCATTCCAAATCTGTCCAAAACTATTCTTGGATTGATTGATGGAAACATTGGGAGCACTAATCAAATAATCGGTGCCGCCAATGTTTACCTTATCACCATTAGGGCTATAACCATTGAGGGTATAACCATCTATCTTATTGAAAGAATTGTAAAAATTGGTTGCCAGATTAACGCCTAAATTGAGCGTAGGATACATGTATGCCTTGTTGATGGAAATGTTTTTATCCGCAGCCTTTATCCTAAACTCATTGCTTTTTTGCAATGGTTGCATGGTTAATGCCAGTTGATATACAACTTCTGGTTGCAGCTCTCCAAATGACAAAATAGGTATGGAAGTGGCTTCGGGTATCACCACCTCAAAAGCTGCGGCGGCATCTATATTCAATACCCCTTTTAGTGCCTGCACGGTTTGGTCATAATTTGTTTGGGCAGAAATATAGGTGCTACTGTCACTGGCCAACTGTGCCTCTATTTCCAATGAGTTTAGTTCTGGCAATGCCCCCGCATCCACTTTCTTTTTGGTAAGGTTCAGTTGGGTTTGCGTTTGTCCTATTTGCAACTGGCTAATTATCACCTGTTCCTTCGCTGCCAATACTTGCAGGTAATACGTACAAACACTCAACGCCGCATCGCTGGCAGCTTTTTCTACATCGGCAAGGGCAGCCTGTGCGTTAAACTTTGCATAAGCAATATTATTGTTCAGTCGGTTGTAATTGTAAACTTCTATCCCGGTTTGTAATTGATAGTTTTGGTAAAGCGACTTGGTATCGCTATAAATGTTTGTCGTCCTATCTATCGAACGTCCAAATTGAACACCCAATCCAGAAGTTAGGCTGGCATTTGGATACTTTAAAAGTTCCGCCTGTTTCAATTGCAATGCAATTATACGGGCTTGAACATCTGCCTGCTTTACCGAGATATTATTTTTCATGGCATAATCCACGCATTTGCGCAAATCCCACTTTTCTTGGGCAGCTGCTTGCAGCACAAGCGTTAGGGAAAGTAGAAAATAAAGTAAGGATTTCATAATCTTCTAAGTAAATGAACGGTTTGATATAGTCAAATATAGAAGTGTTTTTTTATTGAATGATAAATAATTCTATCTTTCTTTATCCCTTCGGTGATAAAAAACAAAATATACTGCAAAGAAAAGTACCATCAGCGCAATGCCTATAATGGCGGCATTGGGATTGTCTATCACTACCGCAGTGGCAACCACAAAATAGGCCAGCACAAATACCACACATATATATGGCGTAATGTGCTGAACAAACCCAGTGATATTTTCATTGCCCTGCTTTCTTTTTTTAAGAATTAGCAATGCCGCTGCCGAAAAACTAAAGCCAATACAGTCCAGAAAAATACTAAAATCGAGTACATTATCTACGCCCTTTCCAAAGAAAGCAACCACTATGGCGATGATGGCAAAAGCGGTAAGCCCTGGCACTAGTGCCTCTGTTTTTGGATGTTTGTAAGAGAATATCTTAGGAAAAACACCGTCTTTACTCATGGCATACATTACCCGTGGGTTGCTCAATAACGACACATTTACATAGCCCAACACACTCAAAAACATACAGGCATCAAACACTTTTCCGCCCGCCTTGCCAAACCAAGTTTCGCATAGTAACGCACCGATTGCTGTGGCGTTTTTCATCTTATCAAATCCAATTACCTGTACATACGCATAGCTGATGGATAAATAAAGGAACAAGACAACGGCAATCCCCGCAATGATGCCTGTTTGCAAGGTGGCGGGTGTTTTAGTTTCGCTACCAAAATTGATGGTTTGCTGGTAGCCTCCATACGTAAAGAATACTGCCACCAAACTAACCATCAGCAGTAATCCTGCATTATGACCATTGTATATATACACTTTTGCATGGATATTATATCCGTGTGGGGCAACGTTCAATCCTGTAAAACAAGCCGATATCAGCAATATTATCAGTCCTATTTTTAACAGCATCAATATGTTTTGGGTAAGGCTACTGGTTTTTAAACCTAATAGATTCACTCCGTAAAACAAGACAATCGGCAAGGTGGCAACCAGCACATTAAACAACTCTCCAGAAGGTTTTCCAAACAATAAATCGCTTACATAATCGGCTCCAATAAGTGCTACAACCGATATGGATGCTGCATTGCTGATAAGAATAAGTACGTTGACCGTGAAGCCCACTGATGGATGATAGCACTTTGCAAACACACTATAATAACCGCCCACGGAGGGCAATCGCAAGCCAATTTCGGCATAAACCAATGCGCCAAACAAGGCAATGATCCCTCCAATTGCCCATGCGGTAAAAAATATGGTGGGAGTACCCGATTTTGCAGCAATGGTGGCGGGTGTTTTAAAAATCCCCATCCCTATCACCAAGCTTATCACTATCATGGTAAGGCTAAAAAGATTGAGTTGTTGTTTACGCATTTTGTTTGATATTAGTCGTAAAAATAGTGGGTTATTGTAAAAAATGCTACAACTTATTGGCAATCTGCTATAGCTTATTGGTAATTTGCTACAACTTATTGGCAATCTGCTATAGCTTATTGGCAGTCTGATATAGGTAAAAGACTGCCAGACATATCCATTATATTATCAATTCCCGGCCTCTCATTCCTTATTTATGCTCCCCTTGCTTACCTTCGCCACGTGAAAAACATTGTTTTATTACCCATAATCATTCTTTCCTTTATTTACTCCACCGTTTGTGGTCAGGTGAATTTCGAGTTTAGGGGCGTATGGATTGCCACTGTAAGCAATATAGATTGGCCAAGGGAAAAAGGAATATCTGTGGCAGAACAGAAGTCCTCTTTCATTAAGTTGCTCGACATACACCAAGGTAATGGCATCAATGCGGTGTTTGTGCAGATACGTCCTGCGGCTGATGCATTTTATCCTTCGCAATATGAACCTTGGAGCGAATATTTAATGGGAACGCAAGGCACACCACCAAATCCCTACTACGATCCTTTGCAGTTTATGATTGATGAAACACACAAGCGAGGCATGGAATTTCATGCTTGGATAAACCCTTATCGTGCCGTATTCAATTTAAAGAGGTCTAATATTTCTCCCACGCACATCACCCGCACACACCCTGAATGGTTTTTGGTGTATGGAAATACAAAATATTTCAATCCCGGAATTCCAGAAGTACGGAAGTATGTTAGTGCTGTAGTGAGGGATATTGTGAGCCGATACGATATTGATGGGCTACACATGGATGATTATTTTTATCCTTATCGCATTGATGGAAAGGAGTTTCCGGATGATAAAGCCTATCGCACTTATGGAAATGGACTTGCAAAAGATGCGTGGCGACGTAGTAATTGCGATAGTATTGTGAAGAATATCTATGACGTGATAGCCGAAACTAATGCCCGTGTAAAGTTTGGCGTAAGTCCTTTTGGTGTTTGGCGAAACAAGAGTCAGGACATTGATGGAAGTAAGACCACTGCTGGCACTACAAGCTATGATGACTTGTATGCAGACATCGTTTTATGGCTGAAAATGGGCTGGATAGATTATGTGGCACCGCAGATTTATTGGGAATGTAGCAGTAAGGTTTGTGCATATAATGAGCTGCTCGACTGGTGGAGCAGGCACACTTATGGCAAACATCTGTACATTGGTCATGGAATTTATAAGGCAAATACAAATGCTGCTTGGAGAGATAAAACTGAATTGCCAGCGCAGATAATTGCATTGAGGGGACTAAAAGCCGCACAGGGAAGTGCGTTTTTTAGCAGTCAGGATTTGGTGCGTAATACAAATGGCTGGGCAGACAGTTTGCGCAATAATTATTATGCGCTGCCTGCCATCGTTCCCCCAATGGAATGGATAGATAGCAGCGTGCCACCAAAGCCCGTTGTAATAAAAACAGGGGCTGCCCGTTTTACTTTTAACTATGCCGGAGAGGATAAGATAAGAGGGTTTGCCCTATTTTCACTGCCCCTAAAAGCACCGTTCACCCTAGAAAATGCGACTTTGATAAAGATTATAAATGCACCCTTTACAGCAAACTTAAATAGTGCGGATATGGTTGCCTTTGCTGGAAACAATATTTGCGTGGCCAGTTTAAGCATTAATAATAACTTGAGTGAACTAGTTCCAATCAGGTAACTAAATTATTATCGGATGAGTAAAACATAGACCTCACAAGGGAATCAATCATTTTTACCATTCAAATCATTTAATCAGTGATACACAAACTTCTTATAAATTGCGACTGATGATTAATTTTCTACAAAAAGAGTTTTACAACAATACGGTTTCTGCCTATTTGTTCGTATTTGTTTCCATATTGCTCGCGGTTTTATTAAAGCGTCTTATCTCTAAATACTTTGCTTCCGTATTGTTCAGATTGGTTGCACGAACAGGCAAAAAGCTGAACAAATTATCGTTTGTAAGTCTGATTATTCCTCCATTAGAAAACTTTCTGTTCTTATTGATAGCGTTTGTGGCACTGGATAAACTGAGTTATCCGAAAGAACTAAATATTGAGATATACAAGGTAACCTTGTTTGATGTGGTGGATGCTGCCTCAAGTATAGCATTGGTGGTAACATTTACCTGGCTCTGTTTGCGGGCAATAGATTTTATAGCCACCGTTTTGGAAGAAGTAGCTACCAAGACAAGCGATCATTCCGAAAGCCAGTTAATCATCTTTTTCAAGGACTTTTTTAAGATGTTAATTGGCATAATAGGTTTGTTGATGGTGCTTAGGTTTGGCTTCCATAAAGATATTGGCAACCTTGTTACCGGGCTAAGCCTTGTGGGTGCAGCCCTTGCTTTAGCAACAAAAGAGAGTTTGGAAAACCTCATTGCATCCTTTATCATCTTCTTCGACAAACCTTTTACTGTTGGTGATACCCTGAAAGTGAACAGCCTTACCGGTGTGGTAGAAAAGATAGGATTGCGCAGTACGAGAATTAGGACGGAAGAGAAAACGTATATCTCGGTCCCCAATAAACAGATGGTTGACAGCATAATAGACAACCTTAGCCTGCGCACCCAAAGAAGGGTGGTGACCAATCTGGAAATAAGTTTATTGGCTACCGCCGACCAACTAAAGGGCTTGACTCCAGCCCTTAATAAGATGCTTGAACGGGATGATGTGGCTAGTTTTTCTGTTTTTTTGAAGGATACCGGTCAATACGCCCACAAGGTAGAAATAACCTATTTTGCAGATGCAAGCCAAAACCCCAATGACTTTAACAGTATGCGAGAAGCTATTAATCTGCAAATTATTGCCTTAGTAGAAAAAATGAACCTGCCATTAGCCAACAATGCCAATCGCATTTTTACTATGGAGAAAGGAGGTTAGGATTAAATAAATAGGATAGTTAATCCACACAAATTAGTTTATATAAAAATCCCATTTAATACTTTTACTGGGATTTTTAATATGCGATAGTTTATTATGATGTATTTAATTACAATAATATCTCCTTCAAACTATCTGCAACAGCAGCAACAGTTTTATCCAAGTCCTCATAACTAAGGGCATTGTTCAAGAACCAACTTTCGAATGCACTGGGCGGAAGATAAATACCGCGATTGAGCATAGCGTGGAAGAATTTTTTAAAGAGTTCATTGTTGGCAGCGGCAGCAGAGGCAAAATCTGTAACAGGATGCTCGCTAAAGTGAATACTAAGCATAGAACCAAGGTGATTGATGATGTATGGCGTACCAGAAGCCTTCAAAACCTTATCCAATCCCTCCTTCAGATACAATGTTTTTGCATCCAGTTCTTGCAATATTTCAGGATTATCTTTTAGGATAGAAAGCAACGTATAACCAGCAATCATCGCAATGGGATTGCCACTCAATGTACCTGCCTGATACACATTACCCAACGGGGAAACCACTTCCATAATGTGACGCTTACCACCAAAAGCACCCACGGGCATACCTGCACCAATCACTTTTCCGTAAGTGACAAGGTCGGCATCAACGCCCAGTTTCTCTTGCACACCACCCAAAGCGAGGCGGAAACCCGTCATCACTTCATCGAAAATCAATAGAATATCATTGTCGTCACAAATCTTTCTAAGTCCTTTCAAAAATCCTTCTTTTGGCAAGATGCAACCCATATTGCCCGCCACGGCCTCTATGATGATACAAGCAATCTCATTTGGGTTTTCCTGCACCAGTTGCTTCACTGCTTCCAAATCGTTGTAGGCACAAGTGAGAGTATCGTTGGCAACACCAGCAGTAACGCCTGGCACCGTCTGAATATTAAAAGTCGCCACACCACTACCGGCCTTCACCAAAAAACTATCGGCGTGACCATGATAGCAACCTTCGAACTTAATAATCTTATTACGCCCAGTATAGCCCCTAGCCACACGCACCGCACTCATGCAAGCCTCCGTTCCGCTGCTCACCATCCGTATTAAATCTACATTTGGTGCCATGCTTTTTATCAGTTC
>JANYEU010000350.1 GCA_025362915.1 Chitinophagaceae bacterium
CGCAAAAGTTGTTGGGCTTTCCGTTTCCAACCAATCGCCCGTATCGGAGAAGTTGGCAGAATAAGTAATACCTTTCAGTTTAAATTCTGCTTCATAATTGTGCTCGTTTTCTCTGCCCCACTTTACGTTTGTAGATTCAGGAAATTTCTTACTAAATGCAGTTATTGCAGCTGCTGGTGTTTTACCTGCTGCAAAGCTTGTTGCGTAGGCACATATTATTGCCATAGCAACGAAAATTATTTTTTTCATTGTCTTATTTTATTAAATGAATACTATTGAAAATTGATTGTTGAAGTTGCGGTTACCGCTCAAGAACTTTTACCACAAGAAACACCATGGTTTTTCACAAAGAAACACAAGGAATAGGGTGCATAATGGCACTTTACAAAAACTTTGTATTCTTTGTTTCTTTCCGGGTGTTAGTGGTAAAAAATCCTTTTAAGCCTGTACTGGAGGGCGGAATATCTTGGTGATATATTCCGAAAGAATAAAATCTGATTTGTAAGGAGTAGGTGTGGTTTGCTTTTCTATTATTTCTGTAAAAGTAATATTGTAGGTGGCGATGTAAGAAAAAATTGTTTGTGTGGGATGATTGTGTTGTAATGGTTGATGCGGTTTTTGCGCGTCTCCGTGTTGATGACCGTCAAACAAGCCATCAATGTTTAATAAATGGTCAGTAACAAATTCAATTGGCGACATATCCTTATCTTCCATTGTCTTGCAATGGTGATACATTTGAGGAATATCGGCAATAACAGAGAAATCTCCCAATGGCAAACAGAACGTACCAAAGGAGTAAAATACTAAAAGAAAAAGGTAAATTATTTTTTTCACTAATTATTTATCGGGTCAAATATAATGGATTTAATGCTGCACTGGATTGTTAATAAAAGAGAAAGTCTAGCTACCCTTTCGCCAGAAAAGTATTGGGCAACCGTTTACAAATTTCTAGGGGAATCTTTATTTTATTTTACAATTAAAATTTATTAAAATGACAAAGACTTATTTTATTCCTAACAACAGACAAGGGAAAACTGGTTTGGTTGAACAACTTTAACCTTAAACTGATTCTGTATCCAGTCGTATTGGCAAGTTAGATACAACTGATAGATAAATAGATAGGATTTTACAACCAATTACACGTTAGTCACTTTCCCTAAAACATTTTTTATAATTATGTCGGCATGAACCCTGGAGTTTTCAATAAACCATTTATGGGTATTCATTCCACCACAAACCACCCCAGCCAAATAGACATTGGATTGGTTGGTTTCCATGGTGTCGGGATTGTAAGTGGGCTGACGGACATCATCCTTTGAAAGCTCCACACCCAATGCTTCCAGTAGGTTGAAGTTAGGTTTGTAGCCCGTCATTGCCAATACAAAATCATTGTCTATTTCCACATTGCCTTCGGGCGTATTTATTACTACAGACGTAGGCGTAATACTTTTGATGGACGAATGGAAATAGGCTTTTACACTACCCTCATTTATCCTATTGATAATATCTGGTCGTGCCCAATATTTCACCCTTGTTCCTATTTCTCCTTCACGGATAATCATGGTAACTTCTGCGCCCTTCCGCCATGTTTCCAATGCTACATCCACTGCCGAATTGTTTGCACCAATCACTACTATCTTTTGAAAGGCATAATAATGCGGGTCGTTATAATAGTGTTTCACTTTTGGCAAATGCTCTCCCTCTACGTTTAACTTCACAGGAATATCGTAAAATCCTGTGGCTACGATAATATTATCAGCAAGATATTTATTCTTTGAAGTGGTTACGGAAAAGCTATTTTCCGCCAAGCGGGTAATAGCTTCAACAGTTTCAAACAGATGCACCTTCAATTCATGCAATTGTGTTACCCTGCGGTAATACTCCAAAGCTTCACTCCTGTTGGGCTTGGAATTGAGACTCATAAAAGGAACGCCACCTATCTCTAGTTTATCTGGGGTAGAGAAAAACGTCATATTGGTGGGATAGTTATAAAGGCTATTGGTGAGGCAACCCTTGTCGATGATAACATAAGTAAATCCGGCCTTTTTTGCAGCAATACCGCAAGCCAAACCAATAGGACCACCACCAATAATGAGTATGTTTACTGTTTCCATATATATCTATTTTGTGAGAAAGTTAATGCCGTGAAAGGGATACAAATATAAGTGTACAACTGAGGCAGGGATTCCACTTAGTTAAAGTAGAACTGATTAGGAACATTTATTGGCTAGACGGATGGGTCATCTTTAAGAAGATATTTTCTTTTTACTATATGATAGTGTATAACAGTAGTGGTCAGGACAGTTTCTATCAACACAAGTAGGAATAAGGCTATCTTTGGCTTTGCCATAAAGCACAATAAGCTAATATGAAAAAAGTATTCTTCCTAATCTTAATCTTACACACTACTATGAATGTATTTGCACAATTGTCGTCTGTTAACTCTGGCGTTATCCATTGGAATGACCTTGCCGTGAAAAAAGACACGCTGAGAGAGATGCGTCGTTTTGTAGAAGGGACTACCGCCGAGTTTAAATATTTCGAGATACACGCTACCACACAAGAAAAGGGCGCAATCCCCAAACCACCCCATACACAAAGCGATATTGAAGAACTGATGATTATAAAGGAAGGCACAATGAAGTGTATCATCGGCAAAAAGACTGCCCATTTGGGTGCAGGAAGTGTGCTCCTGATTCCTCCGAACCAGTCGCAAGAGTTTGAGAATATTGGTAATGATCCGCTTACTTATTATGTATTGATGTTTAAGGCCAAGAATCCAATGAATATGGAAAGGAGCGATTCGGCTGGTGGTTCTTTACTCTTGAATATTGATTCATTGCAATGGGTACCAACTGCAAAAGGTGGGGGTATGAAATACTTTAACCGCCCAACCGCCATGTGCAGTAACATGGAAATGCATGTAACAGGTCTTAACCATAAAGGCCCCAGCCATGCACCACATACGCATATAGATACCGAAATAATTCTGGTTACCGAGGGAGAAATGGCATTAACTGTTGACGGAAAAGATTTTACCGGTACCACGGGCGATCTTTTTTTTGTAGAAAGTAATAAATTACACGTTGTGGGCAATGCCGCCGAAAAACCTTGTAAGTATTTTGCTTTTAAATGGCGGTAACTATTTCAATCTTCACCCATTTATTTGCAACATGTCTTAATCAATTAATTGTTTTATTGTTGCATATTCCACATTATAAAAAGTATATAACGCCCCAATTGTAATTTGACAGTAAATTGCATGCCGAAATAGTTGTTGGTTAGCCAATTTGAAAATTATGAGAGTTGCATTGTTTATCCCCTGTTATGTAGATCAATTTTATCCTAATGT
>JANYEU010000358.1 GCA_025362915.1 Chitinophagaceae bacterium
GCCGTGTGGATAAGTCTACACCCTGACTGATGGTAAAACGCCTGTCAACAAAAGGTAGGATTAAGGATAAATCTGTCATCAAAAACAGGAATAAGGATGAAAGTGTAAACTAAAGTTTAGTAACAACAAAAAAAGAAAAAAATGAGTAGGAACAAAGACCCAAGTTGACAACCAAGAGCAGGAATAAAAGCAACTTCTGTAACACAATTTTAGGGTTATAAATTTTGCCGTATCCTTGCTTTACAAACAACAAAAAAGGTGACATCAAAAAGTAGTTTTTAACCCAAAATGTGTCAACCTTTTTTAGGAGGGGTCACACGAGTAGAGTATCTTCTAGCACGAGTAACGTATCTTCTGGCACAAGTAACGTATCTTCTGGCACGAGTAACGTATCTTCTGGCACGAGTAACATATCTTCTGGCACAAGTAACGTATCTTCTGGCACGAGTAACGTATCTTCTGGCACGAGTAACGTATCTTCTGGCACGAGTAACGTATCTTCTAGCACGAGTAACGTATCTTCAGCCACAACTAGAGACTTTTGTTTTACACATCGTCGTTATCCCTGTTTCTGTAACCGTAAAGCAAACTAAACTCGAGGTTGAAAAGAAGATTGTGCAGGATAGATTGTGCCTGTGTAGAGAGAAAGAAGGTAAGAGATTACTTCGGCCAGTGCAATAAGCCTTTGGTTGCGAAACTATGTTTTGTAGCACTTTCTAGATAACTGATTGGCAGCAACCATTGTGGTTATTTGTCTGTAACCTACAGCTTATTTATTTAATAATAAAACTCTTCTACAATTCTTTGGCTTCCATTTTCTATATTCTCTGTGGCAACCAATAGACCTAAATTGAGCGAAATTTATTGCCACATATACCACAGGAACAACTGAGGAAGAGGATTAAAATACGATTTTATTGATTGAAATCAATTGTCGAAGAGGTCTAGAGAGCCCTATTGCGTAATTTGGTTAAAACAAAAAAAGGCACAAGCGAATGGAAATGCCAAACACTTGTGCCTTTAATTCTTTTTTTATGAGTTTATTTCTTCAAACTCGCCATATCAATTACAAAGCGGTAACGTACATCGCTTTTCAGCATCCTTTCATACGCCTCATTAATGTCTTGAATGTTGATTAGTTCAATCTCCGAAACAATGTTATGCTCACCACAGAAATCAAGCATTTCCTGCGTTTCGGCAATGCCACCTATCAATGAACCTGCTACCGACTTTCTGCCCAATATCAACGGCACTGTATTCAAGATAGGATCCAATCCACCCAGGTAACCAACCAACACCAATGTGCCATTAACACCTAAAGTGGTGATATATGGATTCACATCATGCACATAGGGAACGGTATCAATTATCAAGTCAAACTTACCTTTTACGCTTGTCATCTGGTCGGTGTCCGTAGAAATAACCACAGCATCAGCACCAAGTTCCAAGGCATCTTTTGTTTTATCCGGCGTTCTGGAGAAGAGGGTAACCTCTGCACCCAAACCCTTTGCCAGCTTGATGGCCATGTGTCCCAAGCCACCCAAACCTATCACTGCAACCTTGCTATCTTTTCCCGCTCCCCAATGCCGCAACGGCGACCAAGTGGTGATGCCCGCACAAAGCAAGGGTGCCACTGCTGCCAGATTAAGATTGGCAGGTACTTTCAACACAAAATGCTCATCAACCACAATCTTTTCAGAGTAACCGCCATAAGTTTGGTGACCCAGATGCTTGTCTTTTCCGTTATAAGTACCTACCATTCCGTTTGTACAGAATTGTTCCAAATCCTTCTTGCAACTTTCACATTCCCTACAAGAATCCACCAAACAACCCACTGCGGCATAGTCTCCTACTTTCAATTTAGAAACACCACTGCCTACCTTAGTTACTTTTCCTACAATCTCATGACCAGGCACTGCCGGATAAACCGAAAAGCCCCAATCATTTCTTGCCGTATGCAAATCCGAATGACAAACGCCGCAATACAAGATCTCAATCTCAATATCTTGCTCCAGCACTTCCCTCCTGTCGATATTCATTTGTTTCAGCGGCGCATCGGCGGCTGGTGTTCCGTAAGCTTTAACTTCAAATTTGTTCATCTTATTCTATTTATTTGTTTATTAATTCCTCTAAATATGCAGGGTATTTTTCAATATCTTTATCAATGTCGCTTCGTTTGAATATATCAAAACAATTATAGCTATCAATAATGTCATAGCCACAAAAACGATAGTTACTTGTAATCGGTAAGAAAATATCTGTCAACCCCTTTCCTCTAAAAAGATTATAGTCAGGATTGTCAAATGCTTCTGCAGGTGCATTCCAAGTTGCACAAATCATAAATTTCTTTCCTTGCATCAAACCACCTGTTCCGTATTGTTTTGCCGGGTCTTGACGGGTTCTTCCATCTCCTGTTAGAAGTAATTTGTTTTGCAATCCAACATTGAATACTTCGTCAACATATTTTTTTATAAATCCAAGGTGCACCAAACCAATTTACTGGTGTCTGTAGTATCACAATGTCAGCCTTTACATGTTTTTTCACCTCTTCTTCTGGTATGTAACCAGCTTCAATTTTTGTTTCCAAAACATTAAATGACTTAGTTATAAATAAGTCTTTTGCTGTTTGATAGAACGAGTTGTTTAATTTTCCTTCCGTCCAATTAGGATAGGTTAAATGTGCATTAATAAGTAAAACCTGTTTCATATATATTTTTGTTTATTGTCTATTTGAATTTATTTGGGGCGGTACAGGCAACTAAGTTTTGATTCCTGTAAAAGAGTGCTTTAATGTACACTATTGTATTCTTCCTCTGTAACTGGCAACAACCAATCCACCGCACCTTTTTCAGTAAAATTTGTGATGGCAATATGGGTAAGGCTGCTATCTTTTGATGCTCCGTGCCAATGCTCAACACCAGAAGGAATACCCACCACATCACCTTTAGTAATTGGTCTTGCATCCTTTCCTTTTTCCTGATAAAAGCCTTTGCCTTCCGTAATAATCAGTATTTGCCCGGCCGGATGCGTATGCCAATTGTTTCTGCATGCCGGTTCAAACAGTACGTTGCCAATGGTATAATTACCTCGTTCATCTTGCGGAACCAATACATTTAACCATGCAGTTCCTGTAAAGTACGTGGGTGAAGTCTTTTCTCCTTTGGGGAAAAGGTTGCTTTCTGCTGTTTCTGTATTCATAATTGTAAATGTTTTCTGTTGCAAAAGTCCGTACTATTATTGAAGGGGATGGTATATACATTACTGCTTCTCTTACCATTATTACTGTTATGCCGTAATGGGGTGTTTTTAGTAGTGCGAAATGTTTAGATTTGTTTTAGAAAATACCTTCGTTATGGAAAAGATAATAAAGATAGACAGCGTAACCCAATATAACAATATGCATAGTGTAGAAACGCTGCACCCTTTAATAACCATTGTAGATTTAGCAAAAACAAAGGTGATACCTGCACAAGCTTTCAATTTTGGACTGTATGCCATCTATTTAAAGGAAATTAATTGTGGAGAATTGAGGTATGGTAGAAACCTGTACGACTATCAGGAAGGCACGCTGGTATTTACTGCACCGGGACAGGTAATAAGTGTTCAGACTAACGTAAAGACTTTTGAGCCAAAGGGTTGGGGATTGCTATTTCATCCGGAACTCATACATGGAACGCCATTGGGAAAGCATATCCAGGATTATTCTTTCTTTTCCTATGATTCGAATGAGGCACTTCACCTTTCTGAGAAGGAAAGACAAATTGTATTGGATTGTTTCAGCAAGATAGAATACGAATTGCAACAATCCATTGACAAGCACAGCAAGATCTTGATTGCTTCCAATATCGAACTGTTTTTAAACTATTGCACCCGCTTTTACGACCGTCAATTTATTACAAGGGACAATGCACATAAAGGAATTGTAGAACGGTTTGAAACGCTAATGAATAGTTATTTCTCTTCCGAGAAACCAGCTACTATCGGTTTGCCATCGGTGGCTTATTGTGCAGAGGAACTGAATCTGTCGCCCAATTACTTTGGGGATTTAATCAAAAAAGAAACAGGTGTATCAGCGCAGGAATACATACAAACGAAAGTAATAGACATTGCCAAAGAAAGGCTATTTGATATTAATAAATCTATAGGAGAAGTGTCTTACGATTTGGGCTTTAAATATCCGCAACACTTCACCAGGCTATTCAAGCAAAAGGTGGGTGTATCGCCTAATGAATATAGAAACCTGAATTAATGAGTCGAGAGTGGAGAGTTGAAAGTTCAATGTAGATTATTCAAAACACATAATGGTATGTTGAATATCCAACGTGGATAGTCGAAAACACGAAATGGTTAGTGAAATATTCAATGTTGATTATTCCATAATATATACCTAACCGTTTGCTTCTTCCTTTGCTATATTGTCTTCTATCCTTTTATCCGGGATAAACCACATACCTGCAACAAAAATATAACAGGCAATGCCTAGCCAAGGGTTTACGAAAGAAAGCCCGGTTCCTAAAGCATAAACAACTACCGAAGTAACGCCTTTCTTATCTTTTCCAAGTGCAATGGCAAGTGTAGATTTCTTTCCGTTTACTGCAATAAGGCATTGCGCAAGCATATAATAAGCAACGCCAGACATTAAGGAAACAAACCCATAGAGGGCTACGGGAATGGTTGTGTAATTATTTTCGCCCATGAAAGCAGTGACAAAAGGGAACAGCGACAACCAAAATAGCAGGTGGATATTAGCCCAAAGCACACTGCCGTTTACCTGTTTTGTGGCGTGTATCATGTGGTGATGGTTGTTCCAATAGATGCCCACATTGATAAAACTAAATACATAACTGAGAAATATAGGTAATAGAGGTTTAATGCTTCCAATGAATCACCATGAGGAACTTTCATCTCCAGTACCATGATGGTAATGATGATGGCTATCACCCCATCGCTAAACGCTTCTAATCTTCCTTTTTCCATAGGTTAATATATTATGCTTACTACAAAGGGAAATCAACTGTCAACTCAAATCCATTGCCAGGGCTTGATACAATATTTACCTTGCCGTGATGTAGGGCAGCCCTGGTCATGATGTTTTGTATACCCACGCCGTTTCTCTCGGCAGACAAATCGCAGCCCTTTCCGTTGTCCTTAACAGACAATTGTAGAAACCCATCCAATTTATGGAGGGCAATGTTTATTACAGCAGCCTCGGAATGTTTTACAATATTATTCAGTTGTTCTTGGGCAATGCGATAAACCATCAACTTCAAATCTTCTGAAATCATTTCTTCGTCATATTCGTCGAATGATGCGTTTACAGTTAAATGATCCAACAGCCTGATGTTGCTTAGTACGCCATCCAATGCCGCAATCAGACCAATATTATCCAAAGATGGGGGAACGAGTCCCTTGGTGAGCTTACGTATTTCTTTTATCGCATCGGAAATAATACTCTTTATGTAGCGTAGTTTTTCGAAATCATTACTCTTGGTAACTATCGCATTATCCAAAAACAACAGAGCCGTAACCAATATCTGATTAATGTTGTCGTGCAGCTCACGCCCAAGTTCCGCCCTTTCTGTTTCTTGCGCAATGATGGTAGCGGCAGTTATGGATCGTTGCCTCTCATCCTGCTGTATTTGAAGTTCCTTTTGCAACCTCAGCTTCTCCGTTACATCATTAATCTGTATTTGCCTTACTAATTTTCCGTTCATTTCAATATGGTAGAAAGATATTTCTACCATCATTATTTCCCCATTCTTCTTTCTGTGGGGCAGTGGTTTAGATAAGAGTTGGGTCAATTCTTCTATGTCATTTATTACTGGCAAGTGCCTGTTTTCTGGAGGTCGCAAATCAACTATTTTCAGTTTGGTAAATTCTTCCCTAGTGTATTGATAGGTTCTTACCGCGGCTTCGTTACATTCCAATATCTCTAGTGTATCAAAATCGTATATGTACATTGGGGAAGGATTGTTGTCAAACACCTGACGGTATTTTGCTTCAGAGGCCTGCAACTGTATTTCTGATTTCTTACGCTCAATACTATACCGGACGGTTTTCTCCAATATCCGTTCATCAAATTCTCCTTTTACCAAGTAATCCTCTGCACCCAATGCCAATGTTTCCAGCGTGATATTCAAATCGGAAAGGCTGGATATGACAATAATGGCAGCGGTTTTTATTTTACTTTGAATGAGGGTATAAGACCCCAAGCCTTCACTATCAGGCAAAAATAAATCCAAGAAAATGATGTGCGGCCTCTCTGTTTTCAGTAGTTCTTCAGCTTCTGCAATGGATGCTGCCCTAAATATATTTCCAATCCTAAGGGTAGAAAAGTTGAGGTATTGATCTAATAGGTATAAATGAATTTCATTGTCTTCTATTATCAAGATGTCTAAAGGGGGGGTGCTGTTCATGTTTAATTAGATTTTCTTTGGTATGGTGAAATAGAAAACACTGCCTTCTCCAGGTGTAGATGTAAGCCAAATCTTACCCTTATGTTTTTCAATTACCTTTTTGCAAATAGCAAGCCCAATACCTGTACCAGAAAACTGGGTCTTGCTGTGCAGCCTTTGAAATATGATAAATATCTTATCAAAATATTTTGTTTCAATACCTATTCCCTCATCCTTTACAAAAAACTCCCATTCCGTTCCCCTATCTTCAAACCCTACCAGAATGTGTGGGGGGATATTGGGCTTTTGGTATTTCATTGCATTACTTATAAGGTTCTGCAGCAATTGCATCATCTGTGTTTTTACTGCAAGTATCCGTGGCAGGTTATCTGCCATTTCTATTTTGGCATCTGATAACTTTATCTTACCAGAAAAGTTGAATAGCACTTCATTTACAACTTGCTTCATGTCCACTTCCTCATTTAGTTTTATCTGGGTATTCACACGCGAATATTCAAGCATATCCATAATGAGTTGTTTCATCCTTTCGGCACCATCCACTGCAAAGTTTATATAGTTTTCCGCCGTATCGTCCAACTTGTCAGTATATTTTCTCTTTAATAATTGCAGAAAACTGGTTATTGTCCGCAATGGTTCTTGCAAATCGTGGGAAGCTACATACGCAAACCTTTCCAGTTCAGTATTGGAGACAGCCAACTGATCGGCCCGTTCCTCCAATGTCTCATTCATTTGGCGGAGTTGCAATTCTTTAACCTTTTGGTCTGTAATATCTTGTATTGCGCCAATCAGCCTTATTGGCTTACCCGTCTTTGCATCGCATATAATGGATACCTTATTCTGTACATATTTATAAGAACCATCTGCGCACATACACCTAAATTCATCACTAAAGGTATTGTTGCCTTCTTGCAAACTATTCATTAGCGTTGCTATGGCAGTGCTTTTATCATTTGGGTGTACCTTACTCCATCCCCATTCTATTGTATCCACCACATTTTCGGCATTATATCCAAAGATGGAAGTTATCCCATTATTCCAGATAACTTTTCTAGCAATCAGGTCACAGTCAAATATGGCATCATTGGTGGCTTTTGCCACTATATCATATCGTTCCTTACTGATAAGGATTTCTTCTTCTGCTTTTTTGTTAATGAGAATGGTAGAAAGAATATTTTTTATCCTCTCCAGACTATTCATTTCAGAAGGATGCGGCTTCTTAATTGTTTTATAATACACGCCAAAAGTAGCAAACACCTCTTTGTCTTTGTCTAATAGAGGCAAAGACCAACAAGCCTTCAATCCATGTTCAGCTGCTATTTCTTTTATTTCTTTAAAGTCTTGCCATAATGGGTCGATGCTGATATCATCCACAATAACCACTGATTTTAGAAATGCTGCCGTTCCACATGAACCTACTTTTGAGTCTATTGGCAGGTTATTTATGGCATCTAAATACCTCTGGGGCAAATCTGGTGCATACGAATTAATCAATAACCCATTTTCCACCAACAATAAGCTACACAACATTTCAGGATGAATTTCCTTTAATCCATCAATCAAATAGCCAATAATATCACCAGATGTAGAGTTTATATTTGCGCTTAGTTCTAAAGCACCCTTTTCTAAATTGAAAATTTGTTCAAGCCTTTTTTCCTCATTAATCACCTTTACAATACTTGATAATCCATTGTCATTTGGATAGGCAGTTATATCCAACCACATCTGGAAAGGGGCGTAATACATTTCAAAGTTTACCCTTACACGTGTATCCATTGCGCGCCTGAATTCCAATAATATCAATTGGGCATTTGCCATATCTATCAAGTCCCAGAAGTTTTTTCCTACTATCTGTTGCTTTGCCAATCCCCATATATTTTCCACTACCCTGTTGCAATAAACAAAGTTCCATGCAGGATCTATTGCAAAAAAACCTTCTGTTATGCTCTCCAGTATGTTGTCTTTTTCCACATAGGCTTTTGCAAGGTTTTCCAGTACTTCTTTTACTTCCAATTCTACTTTCAACCTACTGGTAATATCTGTGGCAATACCATATCCACCTATTATTTCGCCGTCCACATAGATGGGCAAACTCTTGATGGTCATATCTATCAAATTTTGTTTTGTAGATATAAACCTCATTTGAAACTCACGCACATTGCCCAGTCTCACTTCTTCCAATAGTTGTAATGCCATATCGGTAGAGTCGGGGTGAATGAATTCAGTAAACTTCAACTTCAATATGGTTTCCAGACTACATTCCGATTTGGTAAGCATCACATTGTTCGCACTGGTAAAATTTCCATCAAGAGAAAGCGAAAAAACAGCTTCGGGGTTGTGACTGAATAATGATTGATAAACCTGAAGGTTACGATTATAAGATTCCTCCATCTTTTTATAATGAAGCAATATCGGTTCCTGAATACTTTTTGTGGGGTTTCCTTTCATAGATGCTGTTTATTAATTACAACATGATTGGATTTTTTTCATATAAAACAATTCATATAATTCTTTAAAATGTACCCTACATTTAACCAAAAAGGTTGTTTTTATTTCCCAAAAGAAATACATAGACCTTCTTTAATAGCTACAAAAGAGTAATGGTGAATTGAAAAATAAATTTATCAATATCAATTGCCCCCTCTCTCGTCTGGCAACTATCTTTTAATGGTAAATATATAGAAAGAGAAAGTAATGCACAAAAGAAAGTGACAAACCATGGACAGACAATAATTTTGTCTGTCCATGGTTTGTCACT